>JBCBHI010000034.1:0-14721 GCA_038525885.1 Bacteroidota bacterium | reverse complement strand
ATGAGACCAATCCGGAGTCGTTTTGCCATGCCAGAAAGATAGGCATTATTCGTAGTCAGGCTCTACGTCAGCAGGTTTGTTGGGGATTTCGAGGGTGAAGGTGGTGCCTTTGTTGTACACCGAGTTGAACCGGATAATACCTCCCAACCGATCCATAGTTTGTTTCACAATGTATAAGCCGAGGCCGGAACCATCTGAAGCCTCATTGGCACGGTAGAACATGTCAAAAATCCGTCCTTGGTAATCTTCCCCGATTCCCTGGCCGTTGTCCTCAAACATGATCTGGGCAAACTCTTCAGTTTGCTTCACTTTGATTTTCAGGAAGTTATAATCCCGGTCGTGGTGGGCGTATTTGATGGAATTGGATATAATGTTCTTGAAAATGATGTTCAGCCGAATGGGATCACAATAGAACGGAACCTCATTTTCTAGCTGAATGGTGATATCCACCTTGTCAAAATTCTTCAGATACCTCAGCTCCGTTAGGTTGGCATCTATGATTTCGTGGAAATTGACAAAGATGTATTTCCGTTCGCTATTCGAGTTTTGAGAGTAGGTCAGGATGGACTTGATGAAATCATCCAGTTTTAGAATGCTGGATTGGATCATGCGCGTGTAGTCCTTCATGTTTTCCTTCTCTTCCTCTATCAGGATGATGTTGACCAAACCTAATATGGAAGTGAGTGGAGCGCGCAAGTCGTGCGAGGTGTGATACACAAAGGAGTCCAGCTCAAAGTTTTTCGCCTTCAGATCCTCCTCCATGAGCTTGCGCTGAGTCACATCAAACCGGATGGAAACGTATTGGGTAATCTCTCCTTTGGAATTTTTGAAAGGTACTATATAAGTGTCAGCCCAAAACGAATCACCATTTTTGTCCCGGTTTTTCATTTCCCCGTGCCAGACCTCACCTTTGGCCAGGGTAGCATACATTTCGTCCCAATAGGAATTGGGGTGGTAGTGGCTATTGAAGAGGCCGTGCGATTGGCCTACGAGTTCGTCGTGCTTGTAGCCCGAGATTTGGCAGAGCCGGTCATTCACGTAGGTGATGTTCCCGTCTCTGTCCGAGATGGATACGTAGGCACTAATATCCAAGGCAGACTTTTGGAAGTTGAGCTCATATACAATCTGCTTAAGCTTCTCTTCAAATAGCCTGCGCTCGGTGATATTCTGCACTAGGATAATGGCATTGAGAACTTCCCCTTCGGCGCTCACAAATGGCTCACCAAGTACCTGATAGTACTCCCCAAAATTCTGGAATTCGAAATTGACCCGTTCTCCTTTCAGTACCAGGTCAAAATAAGGCTGCACTTCGCGTTTACCCCGGTCATCGAATACCTCGCTGGAGTGGCGACCCACATAGTTTTCCTGTCCGCGGCCTAGTCTTTTCAGTTCTTCCCCCTCAGCAATGAGGTATTCGGAGTTCTGATTCAAGAGGAATACGGCCCCGTTCGGGATCTTATTCGCAAGTATTTTATAGTAATTGAAGAAAGTCTGGCGCTCGTCCTCAGCAATTTTGCGTTCGTGAATGCTCCGCGTATTACTTAGAATAAACAGGACATTGCCTTCGCTATCAAATATGGGCCGACTAAAGGATTCTGCCCACCGATAGCCGTGCACCTTGTGCTTCATACGGAAGGTCAGTTTTCCTTGTGCATCCTCACCCTTTTGCTTATTGCGGTGGTCAGGTGCCAGCTTCCAAAGGTCATCTGGGTGAAAGAACTCGTATGGGCTTTTACCCACAAACTCCTCAGGTTTGAACCCGGTGAGTTCCTCTAGTGATGGGCTTACGTATACATATTTGGCATCCTTAGGATCGTGCAAACAAACCAGGTCAGAAACGTTCTGGCTGATCAGCCGGAATTTGTCTATACCTTCAGTCATGGCTCGCTGTATATCCGAGAGGCTGCTTTCGAAATCTTGCTCTTGGTTTTCGAGCTGCTCATTGAGTCGCGAGAAGCTATCAGCGAACCGGTCACGGTCCTGGTTGATGGCTAAAGTATTGTCAGGGTCGCCTTTCAGGTAAATACAATCATTGGCAGTGTCATACACGGCATTCCATACCAGCGAGGTGTACTGATTGTGTTTATTTAAGATCCTCCCTTGGATAACGCCGTTGGTTTCCTTGGCCCCATTGGACATAAATCCCACGAAATCTTTGTGGTCATTCTTAGAAATGAAATCCAAAAAACGAGTGCTTACTACCTCTTCATGGCTTTGGTCAAGAAGCCCCAGGAAAATGGTGTTAGCATGCAGAATTTTACCCTCTACATCCAGGATGACCAACACATCATTAGAGAGGTCTATTATTTTATTTACATCTGGCTTCATGGAAGCGAACCCTAATTCTTTAAGCGTAATCTAAGCAAATCAATCTAGCTTACAATTCAAACCTATAAAAATGAAAGTCCAGGAAGAATTATTAGACAAACTAATGGCAGGCTTTATCGTCAATAAATAATCCTGCGATCTTTGTTGCTCCTAAGCGAAAACAATGGCGTTCCGCTTAGCCTTTATTTCTGAATACTATTCACCAAGAACCATCTTTCATTATGTCAATTTCCCATGATGCGATCATCGCTTTACAGGAAATAGTAGGAATAGGGTATGTGAAGGTAGACGAGGATTCGCTGGCCTACATCAGCCAGGCTACCTTCCCTACTACGCAAAAGGTAACCTCTATCGTGTATCCTGCTAATACCGAGCAGGTGGCGGCATGTGTAAAACTGGCCAACCAGCATAAGTTCACTTTGTACCCCGTGAGTCAGGGCAAAAACTGGGGACTAGGCTCCAAACTCCCGCTAAATGACGGCGCGGTGGTGTTGGATCTGCAACGGATGAATGCCATTTCTGATTTCAGTGAGGAAATGGCATACGTAAGCGTAGCGCCCGGCGTCACCTTTCAGCAGCTTTTTGAGTTTCTGGAAGAGAATGAGTCAGGCCTGATGATGGATGGCATAGGGAGTACCCCCTTTGCCTCTATAGTAGGGAACACGGTAGAGCGTGGCCATGGCCTGGCCTTGTTGGCCGACCGGTTCGACCATGTGTGTGGCATGGAGGTAGTCTTGCCTACCGGTGAAGTGATCAATACGGGCTACCAGCGGTACCAAGGGTCCGAGATTGGCAACCTGGCCAAGTGGGGCTTGGGCCCCTATGTAGATGGCCTTTTCACGCAGTCCAATTTAGGGATCGTGACCAAGCTCACTTTGTTTTTGCGCCCCAAGGCGGCTTACTTCCAGTCCTTCCTGTTTCACATAGACAATAACAAGCAGCTACCGGTCCTCATCAATAAACTGCGCGAAATGCGGCTAAATGGTTTCCAGATGTCGCTGCGGATTTTCAACGACTACCGCTGGATCGCATTTTTTCAGCAGTACCCCTGGGAGTCAGAAAGTAAGACTCCCCTGTCTAAAGACAAACGGAAAGCACTTAGGAAAGAATATGGGAACTTGGGCAAGTGGATTGGCCTGGGGGGACTCTATTCTTTGGACCCAGAGCATGGTAAGGCGGAGCGCAAGTATATGCAACGGCAGCTGGATGGTTTGGTGGACCGGATGGAGTTTTTGACAGAGGAGAAGGTGGCAAAGGCTCTGAAGAAGGCCAAGAAACGGAAGGATGAGCGAGAAGTAAATCGGCTCAAATTCATGTTTACCAATAGTGTGCTTAGAGGCTACACCTCCCAGGCGGCAGTCACCATGTGCTACTGGCGCAAAAAGGACGAAGCGCCTGAGATGAAAGACATTCACCGGGATAAATGTGGCGTATTATGGTACTGTCCGGCAGTTCCTAACCGTGGGAAGGACGTACGCCAAGCTGTGGAGATAGTGGAACGGGTGTCCAAGAAATATGGGTTTGAGCCCAACATAGGTTTTCTTTTCATTAGTGACCGAGCTTTGGACATCACTGGGGCGCTTTGTTATGACCGAGAGCAGCCTGGCGAAGATGAGCGGGCCATGCAATGCCATGACGAACTGATGTTAGAATATTTCAAATTGGGATATACACCTTACCGATTAGGAATACAGTCCATGCACTATACCCAGAAAATGGAGGAGAGTTCTAAAGATTTCCTAAAGCAGCTGAAGTCAACCTTAGATCCTAATCATGTGCTGTCTCCTGGGCGATATATACCCTAAACAACAAAAAGATTACATTTTTGGATAAAACATACCTCATTTTAGTCTAGTTCTAATCCGCGATAAAATCGATCGGGTTTGAACTAATGCTGGAATTGATTATGTTATTATAGGAAAGTTGTCTAGAATTACGATTTCTTGTGTCACAACTTACGTCATTTATTACAAGCATATTATCTTCGTGCAAAGGATGCCTATAAACATATGATACTTACTCTGGCCAAACATGAGGGGCTTATCATCAAGATGGCTAAGGCAATTGACTTGCCTGAGATGGGGTATGACTATCATGTGAAACAGGTCAATATTCTGAAGAAGTTTGGGGTAAATGGAGTTTCCTCAATCAAGAAGTCTTGGCGAAAAAGTCCATATTCTCATATGCTTACCGCAGAGACGGATAACAATGAGTTGGTGGCAGGTATCCGGATTGATATACACAATGATAACTATGCCATCCCCATGAAGGATGCCTTGGGTAACTCGGTGCCTGAGGTGGGGGAGAAGATAAGAAATTGGCAAACGGTAGGGGATGTAGGAGAAATCTGTGGATTGTGGGTGGACCGAAAACATGCGGGTAAGGAATTGCCTACCATCATGATTAGGAGCACTATAGCGGCAGCCCCCTTGATTGGTATTCGCAATCTGCTTGGCTTTGCCAATAAATACAGCTATCCCACTACCGAGGGGTTAGGCTTTAGAAAGGTAACTGACTTTGAGAACGAGGGTAATTTCTTTTACCCGGACCCACGATATCTCACCTTTATTGTACAGATGGATGTGCAACAGCTAACCAACACTCCGGCTGAAGAACGCCCCAAGATTGAGCGGATCAGAGGAGTGTATGAGCAAGAGGTGATGATGCATAAACTGATATACAGCGAGCTATATTAATGTTTTATTTTTGGGGTTTTAGATAGGGTTAGAGAAAAAGACGGTGAGTTTCATCGTCTTTTTTCTTTGGTGCTGGGGCTACATTATGGACCGAGATTTAGGAGCCTGAATTAGGGATGACATTTGGGCGTATCCCCCGCCGTCGCCCGCTATTGCGGGCTTTGGGCTTGGGTCGCGCTTTCGGCACTCGCCTGCCCCCCCCCAATGGCCCTTCGGGCCTCCAATACGGGCTCAGACAAAGCCTCTATCGCTTACGCATGCATCTTAACTGGCTGATTACTAATGTATTAATTATGTGCCTTAACCCAAACTCAGGTTTGGGGGGTAATTCGATCCTCTGGATTTAAAACTAAATGAACCCTAGCCAGGTAAAAAAGAATACCCGCTTCATGGAAAGCTCAATATCAAACACAGCCTAGGTCTTACACTATCGCCTAAGATGAAATGAGGTATGGGAGTTTGGTGACCATCTCCGCTTAGCTGTATAATCATAGTATTTTACACTCCATCACGGCAGAATAAGGTAGTATACGGCTAGCATGGGTCAGACGGGTATCTGCATTGTGAAGATTCCCGTCTGACCCATTCCAGACATGCGGCTGAATTTCTGTCATTTACAATAAAGATCACTGGTGCCGAAGGGAGTACCTCAGAGAGATTCTGGTAAGCACAAGCCTCGCTACGGTATTTGCAACTGTAGAAAAACCAAAAGGCGGCCCCGAGGGTACCGCCTTTTTTGGTTGAACAAATTGGAGAAACTAGCTGGTATGAACTGTGTATTTAGCTGGTTGTTATAGAGTATAGCTGGTATCTAATGTCTTTTGGTTGAGCATATCTGCTGGCTGATGATGAAAATGTAGGCCACTCCACTGGTGGTGCAAAGGCCTTGGTTGGGTTTTGAGTATTCTGGCACCTACAGCCAGAATTCGGGCAGGGGTAGAGGGAGCTTACAGATTGGGGAGCCTGCCGCCGTCTACCGGCAGGTTTATTCCATTGATATAGGCCGCTGCCGGGCTTGCCAGAAAGGCTACCGCTGCGGCTACCTCTTCTGCCTTGGCAAACCGCTGAGCAGGGACTGACTTGCGCATGGCTTGGGCAACTACTTCTGTGTTGGTGGCTTGCTTGGCCGCGCGGTTAGCTACAATAGCCTCGAGACGGGCGGTCTCGGTAAAGCCAGGGAGCACATTGTTGACCGTGATGCCAAAGGGAGCTACCTCGGTAGCAAGGGTTTTGGCCCAATTGGCCACCGCTCCCCTGATAGTATTGCTGACACCCAGGTTGGGGATGGGGGCCTTTACCGAGGTGCTGATGACGTTGATAATCCGACCGAAATTGGCTTCTCGCATATGGGGGAGTAAAGCTTGAACCAGGGTTTGGTTCGCCAGAAGGTGCCTGCTAAAGGCTTGGGTAAATTCATCTAACTTTGCCAAATGAGCAGGCCCACCCTTGGGTCCTCCCGTATTGTTGATCAATATATCGCCGGGTCGGTTCTGGGCTAGTTCCTTCGCAATGGCAGCCTGCAGAGCCTCCAGATCATCGAAATCTGCCACCAAGTAGGTATGGTCCTGATGGGGCATACTGGGGAGCTCTTTTTGTACCTCTTGCAGGGCGGCTTCATTGCGCGCGATAAGGGTAATGGAAGCTCCTAGCAAAGCCAGCTCATGGGCGCAGGCTTTTCCTATGCCTTGAGTACTACCACATACCCACGCTCGGGTGTCTTGTAAATCTAGATCCATGGTGCAAGGTACTATTCTGGAGGAATGATCATATGGACCCCTTTGCGGGATTTGAAGCCTGCCTGGAAAAGACTACTTTCGACGCCGCAAACTACCATGAGCAGCATACGCGATTTTCTGAAAAAGCGGGTGGCCACACCTCTCCTTGCTTTCCTAAAGCAGGGGCTGACCCCAGAGCAATTGGCGCTCACGGTGGCCATAGGGGCTTCTCTAAGTATTTGCCCTTTCGTGGGGACTACCACCATTACCTGTACTATTGCGGCGCTACTCTTCCGGCTCAATTTGGGAGCCATTCAGGTGGTCAATTATGCCATGTTTCCCGTGCAGCTTATTCTCATGGTGCCCTTTATTGAGCTGGGCGTGCTCATTTTGGGTGCCGATCCCATTCCATTCTCCCAAGGAGAGATAAGCTACCTGGCAGAAAATGATCCCTGGCTAATAGTGACTCGCCTATGGGATTACTTGCTGATGGGGGTGATGGTGTGGGCGGTAGCTTTGGTGCCTACTACCTGGGCCTTGTACCGGGTTTGTTTGCCCATATTCCGGCAGATGGACCTGAAAAGGAAAAAATCAACTGCCGAGACGGACGAATTGGTGGAAAAATAAGCGCACAAAAAAAGGTCGCAGCATGCTATGCCGCGACCCCGGTTTTCGAATAAGAGGTGCCAAGGTGAATTACTCCTCGTAGGCCCAGTCGGTTCCAGATTTCATATCCTTTACTACTACCCCTTCGGCTTTTAGCATAGCCCGAATCTTATCCACCTGGGGATAATCTTTCTCTGCCTTTGCCTTGCGGTACATCTCGATGATGCCCTCTATAAGCCCGGTGGTGCTGGCAGAAGGTTCGTCCTTCAGGCCCAGTACCTCTTCTGTGAAGTCCAAAAAAGTCTTCTTCATCCGGTGGAAGGTCTCCTCGCCTAGTTCTGCAGTATGCAAATTGCCCATATGGATGTTGTTCACCTTTTTGGTCAGGTTGAACAAATGAGCAATGGTCAAGGCCGTATTGAAGTCATCATTCATGGCCGAGTAGCAGTTGTCGCAAAGCTTATTTACCTGGTCCGCCTGCTTCTCGTTGATTTCCACCGAGTCGTCCGATACATATTCCATCTGCTTCAGGTTGCGTAAACCATTCATGAGCTTCCGGTAGCCCTTTTTGGAGGCTTTGAGGGCTTGATTGCTAAAGTCCAAGGTGCTACTGTAGTGGGTTTGCAGCATAAAGAACCGCACGGTCATAGGGCTATAGCCTTCATCCAACACCGCGTGATCGCCACTGACCAACTCCGAAGGCAAAAAGCTATTGCCTAGTGACTTACTCATCTTGGTGCCATTCACCGTCAGCATATTGGTGTGCAGCCAGTAGTTAGCTCCTTTCTGGCCGGTAGAGCAGCAGTTCTGCGCAATTTCGCATTCATGGTGCGGAAATTTAAGGTCCAGTCCACCGCCGTGAATGTCAAAATTGGCTCCCAAGTATTTAGTACTCATCACCGAACACTCCAGGTGCCAGCCTGGGAAACCCTCTCCCCAGGGCGAATCCCAGCGCATGATATGCTCGGGAGCGGCTTTCTTCCAGAGGGCAAAGTCCGCCGGGTGGCGTTTCTCCTCCTGCCCATCCAGATCGCGGCTACCGGTCATCAGCTCGTCCAGCACCCGGCCCGAGAGCTCACCGTAGTTATTCCCTGCTTTGTTGTAGGCCTCTACATCAAAGTAGACACTGCCCTCACTTTCGTAGGCCATGCCCTTTTCTAGTAGGTCTTTGACTACCTCAATCTGTTCCATCAGATGCCCTATGGCCGAAGGCTCAATGCTGGGCGGGATAGAGTTGAACATGAGCATCACATCGTGGAAGTCGTTGGTGTAGGTTTGTACCACCTCCATGGGCTCCAGATTGTCTAGCTTCGCCTTTTTGCTGATTCGGTCCGTGCCGTCGTCCAGTAAGTGGCCTACATCCGTGATGTTGCGCACATACCGCACCTTATAGCCCAGATGCATCAAGTACCGGTAGATTACATCAAAACTCATGAAGGTGCGCACGTTACCCAAATGCACATTGCTATACACGGTAGGGCCACACACGTACATGCCTACGTGGGGGGGATTCAACGGCTTGAACTCTTCCTTCTGGCGGGTAAGAGAATTATATACTCGCAGATTTTTCAGCATAGCGGCAAAGGTAATAATTTGTGTTTCTGAGGAGCTGTGTTTTGCCCCAAAATAAGGGCCTTCTGTGGCTTCACTGCGGATAATCTGCCAAGCAATCTGTATACTGGTGGTATTCCCATTTCAACGGTATCTCCATCTATGCCAAGATTTATTCTTTGGGTGTTGGCCTTCTATATGGTGAGTTTGCCTATTCATTCGCAGGGTAGAATCAACCGGGCTTTGTTGAAACATGCCCGAGAGGCTCCGGTATTTCCTGTAGACCAAATAGACTCCCTCATGGCTTACCTACTGGCACCTACTCATTCGGAAAGGGGGCGTGCTGAAGTTTTGGCTTATTGGGTAGCCACCCATACAGTATATGATACCGAAGCTTACCAAAAGCACATCATCAAAGATGAGCCTTGGAAGGAAACGTACCAGTCTGGGATAGCGGCTTGTTCTGGCTATTCACAGTTATATAAGGCCCTGTGCGATAGGGCTGGCGTGGAGTGTTGGATTATTGAAGGGTACGCTAAGAGTTTTGAATACCGCTCCGGGATGACCTTTCAGGATACCAACCATGCTTGGAATATTGTAAAGGTGGAGGGGAATTACTTTCCGCTGGATATCACTTGGGCCAGTGGTACCCTCAAACTGAAATGGGGTAACCGCCTGGTGTTTGATCCCTATTTTGACCCTACCTATCTTTTTTCTTCCCCACTCAGCTTTGTAGAAAAACACTTGCCGGCTCAGCCCCGCTGGCAATTGCTTTCTCACCCGGTAAGCATGGTAGATTTTTTAGAGTGGAACTACGTCCTGGATATGGTCGATCGCAAATCACCGGAATATTCCTTTGTAGATAGTATTGGGGACTTTGTGGCCCTTGATTTCTATGCAAGAAAGCAGAAGGACCTGAGAGACGCGGTGTACTTCCATCGTTCGGATCTCATGCTGGCCAATGGTTATTACGATTTGGCTTACTGCTATGCTACAGATTCCCTGGGGAGCCAGGAGCACCTGGAAAGTGCGGTATATTATTTCCAGAAAGCGAAGGACTTGTACCAGCGCCCCAATGTCAATTTGGAAGAAATGGTGGGGCACTGTGATCGAGGTATCCAGTATGCCTCTGTTCGGCTCAATAATCTCCGATTACAAGAAGAGTAGTTGGCAATTGCCCCAGTATTTTGGTCTTTCGAAAGAATTCGCGAATTTTTCCCCAGAAATCAATTCCCACGCCAACATGAAAATGACCTACCCAAAACTAACGTTCGTAGCCTGTGCTTTTTTCGTCATGGGTTTACTGATTGGTTGTGATTCGTCTAGCGAATCCAACGGAAGTGCTGACAACGACGCTAGCGCTGAAACTGAATCTGATCCTGTAGCGGATGAACCTACAGTGACCGAAACCACGGTGTATTGCTTGTATGACAAACTTTCGATCCGTGATGATGCTGGTCGGGACGCCAAGTGGTTGGCCTCGATGAATTTGGGCGAGAAGGTGACCTTTACGGGTGAGACCAAGGAAGATGCTGCCCAGGATAACCGGGAATATGCTAAGATCCGTCTGTCAGATGGCCAAGAAGGCTGGGCCCCCACCAACCTGCTACTCATGGAAGGTTCCCTTGCGGTGACTTTGGATGAGGTCTCGATGTACGATCGGCCTGACTTGTTGACCAAAAACAGCAAGGGTATTCCCAGAATGACCATTGTGGGTATGTATAACGGTCAAGATGACTGGACTGAAATCAAAGGTATTCCTGAAGGAGAAACCTGGTATACTTCTGGGTGGACAAAATCACCTCGGGTTTCTGACGATGCTGAAGATATAGCTGCCGCCCTGATGATAGCCCGGGCCATGGCTGAAGAAGATGCCGACAAGAAGAAAGAGGCCTTAGAGTCAGTAGTGAGTGATTTCTCTAACTCCGTATTCGCAGTAGATGCCAGCGAGATGCTGGTAGAGATGGACGCCGAAGGCGGAGAGGAAATGGAAGGCGAAATGATGGAGGAAGAAGAAGGGGAAATGTAAGCTCGACTGCACTTACTCCTTTCCACTTAAAACATCCTGGTACCTCGGTGCCAGGATGTTTTCTATTTTCGGCCAAATCCGAAAGTAGCCATGCTCCAAAACCAAGCCCACCTATTCACTCTGGACGAGGAAGTTACCTTTCTCAACGCGGCATACATGTCTCCCCAGCTAAAGTCTGTAGAGGAAGCAGGCCTGGCAGCCTTGACTAGAAAAGCGAAGCCTTACTCCATTTCCATCGAAGATTTTTTTGAACCGGTGGCTAAGCTGAAAGCGGTCTTTTCGGAGTTGATTGATAACCCGGAGCCGAACCGAATAGCCTTGGTGCCGTCTGTGTCGTATGGCCTGGCCTCAGTGGCCAACAACCTTGACCTGCAGCCGGGAGATGAAATTGTGGTGATGCAGGAGCAGTTCCCTAGCAATGTGTACACCTGGATGGCTGCGGCAGAACAGTCTGGAGCAAAGCTAATTACCGTGGAGGCTCCGGACTTAACGCCCGGGCGGGCTAAGGAATGGAATGCCCGGCTGTTGGAGGCTATCAACCCACGAACGCGAATGGTGGCCATGGCACATATTCACTGGGCAGACGGTACTTTGTTTGATCTGGAGGCCATCCGCGAGAAAACCCGGGACCATGGGGCATGGCTGGTGCTAGACGGAACCCAGTCCGTGGGGGCGTTGCCAATTTCGGTAGCTAAGATTCAGCCCGATGCACTGGTGTGTGGTGGCTATAAATGGCTCATGGGCCCATACTCTCTCGGGCTGGCATATTATGGCCCTGCCTTGGACGGCGGCATGCCCATAGAGAATAACTGGATCAACCGACTGGATAGCCACGACTTTAGTAATCTGGTGAATTACCAACCAGAATACGGCCCTATGAGCACCCGGTACCAGGTAGGGGAGTTGAGCAACTTCATTCTTGTGCCCATGCTAATCCAGGCCATAGAGCAGCTACTGGCTTGGAGGCCCAAGAATATTCAGGAGTATACCGCAGCCATCAGTAGTGAGGCCATTGGCCAGCTGCAGGATTTGGGCTGTTTTGTGGAGTCTGAAGACCAGCGCGCCCAGCATCTGTTTGGCGTGTATTTCCCAAATGGTTTTCCCTTGGCAGCGCTGAAAGAGAAGTTAGTATCTCAGCAAATCCACGTGGGATATCGTGGAGCTAGCATGCGGGTATCACCCCACGTGTACAATACTCCTCAGGATCTGGCCAAGTTGGTCGCTTGTTTTCAAGCTGTGGTGAGTTAGAGGCTAACGGAGATGGCTGAGTAAGCCCGGGCAAAAAGAAAGGCTGCCTCTGGGAGACAGCCTTGTCAATGCTTTAGGGTAAGCGGTCGATTAAAACTGCTCGGTTTTAGCAAAGTAGAAGCTGCCTTCGATGGCCGCATTCTCGTCAGAGTCAGAGCCGTGTACGGCGTTGGCCTCAATAGAAGTAGCAAACATCTTACGGATAGTGCCTTCTGCTGCCTCAGCAGGGTTGGTAGCACCAATCAAGGTACGGAAGTCCGCTACAGCGTTTTCTTTTTCCAGGATAGCCGCAATGATAGCGCCACTGCTCATGTAGTCGCAAAGGTCATTGTAGAAGGGACGCTCTTTGTGTACCTCATAAAACTGACCGGCGCGCTCCTTGGTGAGGTGGGTCATTTTCATGGCTACAATGCGGAATCCAGCCTCCTCGATCATCTTCAAGATGGCCCCAGCATTACCCGCGCCCATGGCGTCAGGCTTAATCATGGTGAAGGTGCGGTTACCTGCCATAATATTGTATAGGTTTCGTGTGTTAGAAATTAGGGCGCAAAATTAGGAATTATTCTTCCGCAGGTATTACCTCCCGGTTAAAATTGATCGCAATCGCATGAGGAAGTACGCACTTGGCTATCAACTTGGCAGTGAATCCGAGTTTGGCTTGATCCTAGCGGTAACTTTTAGCCCTTCCCATTGGGGCGGAAAACAATATGGGAAATAGAGAGATATGTACATGGGACTGAAAAAATGGCAGATGGCGATTGAAGCCATCCGTTTGATTTTCCCTGAAATAGTCTCAATTTTGTCAACTTGTATCACTAGTACGGCCTTCCATGGCCGCCTTACATGCAGAATCTGGAGCAATTCCAATCCCTGTTGAGCACCCCTAAGCGGGTGGTCATCACTACCCACCACAAACCCGACGCTGACGCACTAGGCTCCTCGTTAGGTTTGGCAGGGTACCTCAAACAAAAAGATCACCAGGTTACGGTTATTACCCCTACAGACTACCCTAACTTCCTCAACTGGATGGATGGGAATGATGAAGTGGTGGTATTCACCAATACCGGTATGGAAGCTAAGGCAGCGCAGTTGGTTGCCGATGCCGATGTTATCTTCTGTTTAGACTTTTCTTCCCTTGACCGAATCAACCAATTAGGAGAGTTGGTTCGGGCATCTTCGGCTAAGAAAGTGCTCATAGATCATCACCGAAACCCAGAGGACTTCGCAGACTTTGTAGAGTGGGATGTAGAAGTGGCTGCCACTGCTCAGCTAATCTACCGGTTGCTGTGCAAAATGGGAGACCGTAACATGATTACTCCCAGTATGGCCGATAGCCTGTATGCAGGCATTATGACCGATACGGGTTCCTTCCGCCATTCCAACACTAGCAAAGAGGTACATCTGGTAGTAGCGGAGTTAATCGACCTTGGGGCCAACGTAAACCGGGTGAGCCAGTTGATTTATGATAATGGCTCTCTGGACCGCCTTCGCTTTATGGGCTATGCACTTAGCGAACGGCTAGTAGTGATTCCCCAATACCTTACCGCCTATATTGCTATCTCTGCTGAAGACCTCATGCGGTTCAAAGTGAGAACCGGAGATACCGAGGGCTTGGTCAACTATGCACTGTCAATAGAAGGCGTATGCTTTGCGGCTATGATTACCGAACGGGAAGACGGCGTAAAACTGTCGCTGCGCTCAGTAGGTGATTTTAGTGTGAGTGATTTGGCCTCAGAACATTTTCATGGTGGGGGCCACAAAAACGCCGCCGGAGGCCGTTCGGATAAATCCTTTCCCGAAACCTTGGCCTACTTTGAGTCATTGCTTCCCCAATACCAATCTTTACTAGATACTACTAATCAACTTCAAAACGCACATGTCTAAATTGCAACTCCGTACTGGCCTCGCTTTGGCTATGGTCATGGTACTGGTGAGTGCCTGTGAACAACGCTCGCTTCCTGAAAACATCGAGGTATTACGTAGTGGTGACGGACCTCAGGTACAAGACGACGAATTCTTGTTCACTTCGCTGATATTCAAAGATGAAACCGCTGACACCGTTCTGTTTGATTCCAGAAAGCAGCCGGGTGGGGGTTCACAACAGTTATTGTTTCTTGATTCTGTAGCTACTTCGGGCTCATTTATGGAAGCTTTAGGTTATCTGAAGCAAGGAGACAGCGTGCGTATTTCCGTAAGTGCGGGTACCTTCTACAGTGAGTATGTGCAACGCCCGGTACCGCCTACCATGACGGAGGATACCGAACTTAGCTTTACGGTTGGGGTAGATACCATCATTTCGCGGGTAGTACTAGCCAGACAGCAGTTTGACCAACAACTGGCGCAAGTACGCATGCGTATGGGGGCTATGATGAGCGACTCTACCATCCAAGCCCAAATGGCTTCCGAGGACCCCATCATTGATGCCTACGTTGCTGAGAATGGGATGGAAGTTTCTGAGGTGAAGAGTGGGGTACGGGTGATCATCACCGAGCAAGGTACAGGCGCTGTGACTAATCCTGGGGATGTGCTTGGTATGGAGTATGCGGGT
>JBCBHI010000033.1:0-14805 GCA_038525885.1 Bacteroidota bacterium | reverse complement strand
GCCTTGAAACAGTGGTATCTAGCCAAAAGAGCGAGTGCCGACGGCCCGACCCCGCTGCCCAAAGGCCGCGGGAGCGGACGACGGCAAGGGGGCACGCCCAACAGTCAATAAGTTAAGAATTTCAGTGGTTCGCTCTTAAAACCTGATGCTTGAACCTTTCCATTTGCCTGCCAGGTCAAGTAAACGGGATCAAGTGTTTGGGTGAAATGAATGGCTAGATGCAGAGCCACAGCCGTGGAAAGTCCAAAGGAGTTCGTGGGCTAGGTATAAGGTTCATAAACAGCGCTGCGCGCTCATCGGGGATTTTTCTTTACTTGATCCTCCAAATACTTCCACTGTCTTGCCAGACCCTGCCGTACTTTACGAAGATGATTACCTGCTGATAGCAAACAAGCCTGCAGGGCTGCTGACGCAAGCCTCGGGAGTGCCTGCGGATGATGAAACCAACTTGGAGCGCGAACTTGGAGACCTGCTTGGGCATCCAGTTTGGGTAGCCCATCGGTTGGACAAGGCAACTTCAGGCTTGGTATTGGTGAGTAAGGATGCACAGCATTTACCTGCATTGCAGGGGCTCTTCCAAGCCCGCCAAATAACCAAAGAATATCATGCCGTGGTAGTAGGTTCGCTACCCCAACTACATGGGGAAATCACCACACCTCTGGCCGTACCGCACGAGCCCGGTAAGGTACAAGATTCCCGGACGGACTACCGTGTGTTGGCAAGCCATACTTTCTCGCTACCCCACCACCGACCCAACAAGCTCTCACTTACGCATATACAGGTGAAGCTGCATACCGGACGAAAGCATCAAATCCGTAGGCATTTTGGTGGTTTGGGTTACCCCCTGTTGGGTGATTTGCTTTACGGCAAGGACAACTATAACCGCATTCCCCCTCGCGTATGGCAAGTCAACCATTTATGGCTCCATAGCCATCAGTTGGCCTTCCAGCATCCGATGTTAGGCAGGTTCGTTGCGTGTGAAGCCCCCGCCCCCGCTAGTTGGAATCCCGTCCTCCGCCAATTGACGCCCCTCCTACACTAGTGGTTTGCCAATCTGACAACAGGATACCACCTTCACTTAGGAAGACTAACGCAAACAGAAACTCAAAAACACCAGTTTCCTTAGCTAAGAGTTATGAATTGGCGTAGTAATGTCATAGACTCTATTAAAACCTACGAACATGAAAACCCAGTACCTATTCATCTCTGCCATCATACTGTGTTTGGGTTGTGCTCAGGCACAAGTACAATCCGCAGATCCAAGCTCTCCTTTACAGGAATCCGATTTGCGGACTTGGATGAATTCTTTGGCAGGAGATGCCATGCGCGGCCGTGACAGCGGATCCCCTGAGATTCTTCTTTCTGCGGGATATATTGCCGGAGTATGGCAAAGCATGGGTTTAACCCCTGTTCCTGGTACCGAGAGCTTTTTCCACCCCTTTAGTTTTGAGTCTGGGGGCAAATTGTATTCGGAGTATAATGTAGTGGGCTATTTGGAAGGAGCAGACCCTAAACTGAAGGAGGAGATCGTCATGATAGGGGCTCACTACGATCATGTGGGTATTGGAAAACCTGTGGATGGAGACAGCATCTATAATGGGGCAGACGACGACGCCTCGGGTACAGTGGCCATGATAGGGATTGCCAAGCTGCTGGCTGCTGGGAAGCGCCCCGCTCGCTCGGTAGTGTTTTGTGCCTGGGGGGCTGAGGAAATGGGTCTGCGTGGGTCCAAAGCCTTTGCTGCCAATCCTACAATAGATTTGGCTAAGGTAGTAGTGAACTATAACCTGGAAATGGTGGGGCATGCCGAAAAACTAGGACAAGGTAAGGTGTTCATGACCGGGCCTGAGTACTCGGATCTTGACGATCATGTGAAGGTTTTTTTGACCGCGGGTGGCTTTGAGCTTGTTGCTGACCCCTTTGCAGACATGGGCCTTTTCTATCGGTCAGATAATGCTTCCTTCGTCAATCTAAATGAGGGAAATGGCCGCAGGAAAAAGATGGCAGGTATTCCTGCTCACACTTTTTGTACTTGGGGTTCTGAGTCCCACTACCACCAACCCAACGATGAGCCTGACGGCATCAACTATGCTAATATGTATAAGTTGGTGAGCGCCTTGGCTCCTGCCATAGCGGCTTCGGCTAACGTTGCGGAGTGGGTACAGTGGACCGATGATCAGTTTGTACGGTATGAAGGAGAATAAATGGACGTAGTTATCCGAAAGCAAACCCCAGAGGATGACATCCCCTGGGGTTTGTTGTTAGAGGCAGACCCTTCTAGGGTACTAGTAGAAGCTTGTCTCTCAGCAAGCGAGCTTTGGCGCCTGCAAAAGGCTGCCGAATTGCTGGGTATTTATGTGCTGTATCCTGTGAATGCGGCCCTAGCCGAGGTGAAGAATATCTCCATCACGGAGGCCCATCAAGGAAAAGGATGGGGTACCGCTTTACTTCGTCATGCCACCGAGCGTGCTAGGCAGCTTGGATATCAAAAGCTACAAATAGGTACGGCAGATGCCAGCCTGGCACAACAGAGGTTGTACGAACGTGAAGGCTTCACGCCCGTACAGAGGATTTCTGATTTCTTCGTGACCCACTACGCCGAACCCATTTATGATCAAGGAGCTCAGTGCCGCGATATGATCATGATGGAAAAGGCATTGTAAAAGAAGATAGAAAACAGAATTGAGAAGTCAGAATCGGGAAGCGAGAAGGGATATCTAGAATACAGAAAACAGGAGTCAGAATCTTTAAATGCTTGCCCTATTCCCCATTCTCCCGTCCAATTCCTCTGCTACCTCTGCGATTTCCCCTCCGCCTCTGCGTGAAATCAGGACGATCCGCCTTCTAACCTCAAACTTCCAACTTCAAATCTCCAACTTCGATCCTCGATTACAAATCTCTCCGGTTCTCGATCCAATAACAGCCGACTGTGAAAAGAACCAACCAGAAGATGGAAGCCACCAAGCTATCTAGCGGCACATAATCCACCAATTCCCCGAACATAGCGTCCGTATCCAAAGGAATGTATCGGCGGAAAGGCTCTTGAACCAGGCTGCCGAAAGCTTTCAGTGGACGGTAGGCCAGCAAGGGTTCGGGTAGCTTCCAGCGGTAGAGTCCCTGCACAATGGTAGCGTAGCCCAATAGCACCAAGATGGCAGGCGCAGAACGACGCACCAGCACCCCAATGAACAGGCAGAGCATGTAAAAACCGGCTACACTGATGAAGTACCCGCCCAGAAAGGACCAGCCAGAAAAGTAGTTATCGAAACTAGAGTTGGTGGCCCCCAAGATGGTGCCCGCCAGCCATAAGAACACCGTGCCTAGCAAAGCCATGGAAAAGACCAACAATACTTTGCTGGTAATAAACTGGCTGCGGCTGAGGCCATCGATGATGTTTTGCCGGTTCGTGCGGAAGCTGTATTCGTTGGTGAGCGAGGTGATCACCAAAATGCCAATGAAGCTAGCGAACCACTTGGCAGTAAATCCTAAATTTTGCCATACATCGGGGAAAGCATATAAGGCTCGCTTTGTAAAAGAAAAGCCTTGCCCGCTAAATTCTATCTGCGAGAGAATGCCGGAAAGGCTGGCCATCCCGATAAACAAAAAGCCGTAGTGCAAGATTAGCAATACCCAGAATGGACGATAACCCTTGAGCTTGCGAAATTCGAGTTTGAGTAGATTCATCATTGGGCATCTTCGGCTAAAAGTTCCAGGAATTGTTGTTCGAGGGAGCGCTGTACCGCCGACAAGTGCGACAGCGTGATGCCCTGGCTGATGCACCAGGCATTGAACTCAGTGGCGGAAGTACCATCTTCCAGGCTAACTCGCAGCTTGCCACTTTGGCTTTTGGTGCCCGTGGACTTGGCAAAGGACTCAGCGGCCTTGCCTAATTGTTCCATATCTTCAGCGGCTACATCTACCGCTACCGAGTGGCCCAATACGTCGTCTACCGCTCCGCTGAATAAGGTTTTGCCCTTCTTAAGTACGGCCACATGGCTACATACCTTCTGTACCTCGTCTAGCAAGTGACTGGCCAGTAGAATGGTGGTGCCCTGTTCGGCTATTTGCCGGATGAGATCGCGTACCTCGGCAATCCCCTGTGGGTCCAGGCCATTGGTAGGCTCATCCAGGATGAGTACCTCCGGTTGGTGAAGAGTAGCGGCAGCCAAAGCCAAACGCTGCTTCATACCCAGAGAGTAGGTCTTGAATTTGTCCTGACCTCGCTCCTTCAGGTTCACCATCTCCAGTTGCTGCCCGATGCGGTCATAGCCTATCCCTTTGATATCGGCTACGATCTTAAGGTTTTCTATCCCGTTGAGGTAGGGGTAGAAGTTGGGGGTTTCCAGGATGGAGCCCAGTCGCTTGCGCGAGTCGTTGGTAGGCGGTTGCCCAAACCAGCTAAAGCTCCCTTGGGTAGGTTTGATAATATCCAGCAGGATGCCCAATGTGGTGGTTTTGCCACTACCATTGGGCCCGAGAAGTCCAAACACTGTGCCGCGCTCCACCGATAAGCTGAGTGCATCCAGTGCTCGTACCCGCCCATACTGCTTTGTGAGGGCGTTAATTTCGAGTACCGTTTCCAATAGACGAGTCCTTTAGTTTTGAGTATGTGAGTAAGTTAATGGATTTTGTACTATGCGATGCCTAGTACTGGGTAATGTTGTTGCCTAGGTATGTACGAAACCGGGCAGAAAGGGTTGTCGATTTACACTGGCCTGGTCTTTTCAGGCTTTTGTTTTTTGGGGATAGCAATAATGATGGAGGGAGGTTTAAGCCCTCGGAGAAAGTCCTTGGGATTCGCTAACATCCTTGCCGAGATTCTATAAGTAGGAGATGAGGTTTGAGCTAAATTGTACTACCTCCATAAATGGACTTCTCTTCCCAAAAGCCACCACCTTCCCCGAAAACCACCCTAGTGGCCATATTTTTACCGGGAAGGACCCCTAGGGCTCGTAATTCTGCGTTAATTGCAGAAAATCACAATTTCATGATCAAGTACCCTGTGGTGGCTTTGGGCCTTTGGCTTTTGCTGGGCTATACCTCTGTATCTGCACAATCGTCTCTGCTTTGGAAAATAGAAGGTGAAGGTCTGGATGTGCCTTCGTACCTCTACGGTACCATTCACCTGCTTTGTAAAGACGACCTACAGCTGCCACCCCCCCTCCAAGAAGCCTTCACCATGGCGGGGCAGTTGGTACTGGAGCTGGATATGGATGACCCAAGTATGTTTGCTACCATGCAGCAGGTAATGGTGATGCAGGACGGTGGGGACTTGGAGAGCCTGATGGAAGAGGAGGAATACAATCGGCTGCAGCAGTTTTTTCAGGACAGCATTGGGATGGGACTAGGGCTGCTGGGGCGGTTCAAGCCCATTATTCTACAGACGTTTATGTACCCCAAGCTGCTGGGTTGCACTCCGGTAAGCTATGAAGAGGAGTTCGTTCGCTGGGCCAAAAAGACGGACATAGAGGTGCATGGATTGGAAACTATTGAGTTCCAGATGGGGGTGTTTGATGAGATTCCGTATGAGCAACAAGCCGAGTGGCTTTTGGAAGCAATCGCCAACTATCAGGATACCCGGGCGGGCTTGACTGGGTTGATGGAAGTATACCATACTCAGGATTTGGATGCGCTCATCAGTACTATGGAGAGTTCTATGGACGAATATGGCGCGTTTCGGGAGACCTTGCTGGATGACCGAAATGCTACTTGGCTGCCTAAAATGGTGGAGTATATGCAAGCGCAGTCGACCTTTTTTGGGGTAGGGGCAGGCCACCTGGGTGGTGAGCAGGGATTGCTCTCGCTATTGCGAGAGGCGGGGTATACTGTTTCGCCCGTTGAGTTATAATGCCCAACCTCTAGCACTACGAAGGCAGGGCCATTGCGCGACAGTTTTTTACTTCGAGCCCCAGGAAGGGGCGAAAAATATTACCCCCGCAGGTAACTGCAAGGTGATTGCAGCGCTAGAAAACTGAGTTCCCGGAGGGAACGACATACCCCTTCTAGACCTTTCACAGACTAATGCTGTCCCCAGTTGGGAATATACGCCAACCTGGTATGGTCATAAGGACCTTAAGAAGGCCTAGCTATTGCTGGCGAGTGCCGCCCTCTCCGAGGGCTTGATGGACCCAGGGGCATTGAATACCCCGAAGTTCCCTTCGGGGGAACTCTCTGTTGTCCCTTCCAGGGACTTTGGTTTGCTTGAGCATCTTTACCCTTCTGCCTGGGTGCGGTTTGACCTCAGCTGGGGAATAGAAACCATGCATACCAGCCCAATAATGCTGGCCGCGATCCAAAAGGTGCCTTCCTGAATTTGGCCGTAGATGATCCCCCCGATAATCAGCCCGATGATGGAGGCCAGGCTGCCCGCACTGGTAGCATAGCCCTGTACTGCCCCCTGATGCTCTTTGCCCGCTTGCCGTGCCAGGATGGATAAGAAACTAGGCCACATGATGCCGTTGCCCATGGCAAAAAGAATGGCGGCTACGTAAACCCAGGTATTGTCATATATAGTAAGGAGGGCAAAACTACCCGCCAGGATAAAGCTACCCACTACCAGCAATACCTCCTCCCTCACCCGGGTATTGAGCCAGCTTAACACCGGCCCTTGCACGATCACCATGGAACCACTCAATACGGTGTAAAAAACGCCGAGGGTAGCCAGGTCCCAATGCAGTGCCTCCATGGCATGGATGGGAAAGGAGGTGTAGAAGAAATTGAACCCAAGGAAAATAAGAAAGTAGAGCGTGAGTGCGCTGGCAATGCCTGGTAGTTTCCAGACGAAGCCGAAGGATTTTCGGGTGGGTTTGGGGGTAGGAGGATGGCATTCTTTGTGTTCAGGATTAAAGGCATGCCGGGCGCGGAACTTGGGTAGCCGCAGCTTCATTTTCTCGCCAGGGTGGGACTCTGGAAGCCCATAGGCGATAACAAAGATGGCCGCCAAGGACACAGCCATGGCCACAAGCACGGGCAACTTTTCACCCATGATGGTACCTCCCAGTACCCCGGCCAAGGCGGGCCCGATGATAAATCCCAGATTGGCCGAGGCGCTCATTTTACCGAAGTTGGCCTTGCGGTTTTCCTCCGTACTTATGTCCTCCAGGTAGGCATTGGCCACCGAGACATTGCCCCCGGTGAGGCCGTCCAGCGCTCTGGCGAAGAACAGCAGTAGCAGGGGTAGGCTGAGAAAAAATGATCCCAAAATGGGGCTCTGAACAGCCAGCAGTTCTCTTATTGGCAGCACCAAAGCGATCAGGAATAGCACCCAGGCCAGGAATGTCCCTGCTTGGGAAATGACCAAAATCCGTTTACGACCGAATTGGTCTGACCAAGCCCCCAATATGGGAGCACCCACCAGTTGCAGGGCAGGATAGACCGCCCCCATGAGGCCATAAATAACTTCATTGCCACCGAAGGCGGTAACCAAATACACCAAATAGGGGACAATGAAACTATAGCCAAGGGTGCCAATGAAGTTGACCAGTAAAATGGGTAACAGGGGACCTCTGTTGCGTGCCATGGGTTAGAAGTGTGGGGTCTGAATGAAGGTAATCATTTCTGTGGCAGCGGGGCCAACGAAAAGCCTACCGGAAATTGGAGATAGAAAGTTCTATCTGGGAGATGGTTTGTTTAATAAAATATAGGTTTGGTAAGTGTTTTGTTAAACAAGTGATCGGAAAAATTGATCAGTATCACCTTTTCAAAACTTTTTCGAAGTAATGTCAGTTAATTTTGTTTAACTTTTCATCCACAATTGAAACTTAATTCTTCCACAAAAGTTGTCTTTTTATGGAAGCCTATATCCCACTTTTTCCACTAAACTTGGTGCCTTTCCCAGAGGAGAATTTGAACCTCCACATTTTTGAGCCAAGGTATAAGCAGCTAATGAAGGACATCTTAGACGGTGATCGGATTTTTGGAATTGTTGCTTTCGTGACCGATGAGATGAACTACGGGACCGAAGTGGAGTTGGACCAGGTAGTGAGAGTGTACCCGGATGGGCGTATGGATATTCGTACCCGGGGAACCCGGCGGTTTGAGATCATGAAGTTTGAAAATCCTATGCCCGATAAGCTATATGCGGGCGGTGAGGTACGCTATATTCCTGATTTGAACGACCCAGATTATTCCCTTCAGCAGAAACTAGTGGATTTAGTCACCGAGTTTTTTGAGGCTATACAACTAGGGGCCCAAAGCCAGGTATCAACCGAAATCCGTACCTTTGATTTAGCCCATAGGATAGGCCTGTCCAGCGAACAGAAATACGAACTGCTACAGTGCGAGCGCGAAAGCCAGCGGCAGCAGTTGGTGATCGATCACTTGGAACGCGCCATTCCGCTGCTACAAGATATAGAACGCACCAAGGATCGGGTACGGATGAACGGGCACTTCCGGCATTTTGATCCGCTTAAGTTCTAATTTCCATGGAATTGGTAGTTTCCGGTTTTGGCACCGTATTACTCTTCTTGGTTGGGGCCATCGTGTTCATAGGGTTAGGCCTGGTTACGGCAAAACTGCTGAGGCCACACCGGCCCAATGATGAAAAGCTGACCACTTACGAGTGCGGTGAAGAGCCCGTACGCTCCGCTTGGGGGCGTTTCAACTTCCGGTTTTATGTAGTGGCCTTGGTGTTCATCTTATTCGATGTAGAAATCATCTTTCTCTTTCCCTGGGCTACGGTGCTGGGAGATTCTGAGCTTATACAGGCTACCCAAGGCCAGTGGGGTACCTATGCCTTTGTGGAAATGCTCCTCTTTGTGGGTATTTTGGCACTGGGCCTGGCCTATGTATGGGCCAACGGTATGCTGGATTGGGTAAAGCCTGAGGTAAAAAAGCCCACCGTGGAAACTCCAGTACCCGCTTCACTATACCAGCAAGTGAACCAGCGCTACCAAGGTACCTCATCGCCCGACCAGGCTGCGTAATCCTGTCTATTTCCTAGTCTTTTTCTGTGGAATCGGTCTACTATCATAATAGACCCAAGTAAATATACAAGGCTGGACCTGTCAGAATAGTTTTGTAAATTTTGGTCAACCCTCACAGAGAATGGTCAGAGCAACAGTCTTTTTTGGTGTCTCTATCCTGGCCGCGTTTAGCGCTTTCGCTCAACCGCAACACCCAAATTTTTTCCACTACAACAGCGACGCCTATCTGATTTCTGATCAGGTGCTGGTGATTGATCAGGACCACCTAGGGTATATATGGGTAGGTACGGATGAAGGTCTTTCTAAATTCAGCTATAACCATGTAGAAGAATATGTGGCAGACCGCACAGACCCAAACTCACTCCTTAGTAACCGGGTCCGTGATCTTCTGGTGGATACCCAAGGGCAAGTATGGGTGGCTACTACGCTGGGTATCAGTCAGTATGACCTGGCTCTCAATCATTTTAAGACCATTGCTATTCAGGGAGAACCTACCCTGCATGTGCATGCCTTGTTCGAAGATGCTGATGGACAGATTTGGGCGGGTACTGAAAAGGGGCTAGGCTTGTACAGTTCTGATAGCCAGTCTGTTGGTTTGCTTTCGGTGAATTTGGCTTCCCGGCCTGGCGCTGCACCTGCTGCGGTTACTGCCATTGCTCAGGCACCCGACAAGTCTTTGTGGTTGGGAGTGGGCAATACCATACTTCGGTATATGGACGGTCAGGCAGAATCTATCCCCTTGCCACAAAACACCCAGCGGATTACCTCGCTTACCTTTGATGTGGAGGGGCAGTTGTGGGTGGGTACCATTGGCGGGGGACTATTGGAGGTGGAGCCGGATGCACAGGAGGTAGTAAATCAGTACACGTCACAAACGGCCTCTGCCATAGGTGGCAATCAGGTGTTATCCGTAATCCAAACCAAAAAAGGGGCACTCTGGGTAGGTACTACCAATGGGGTGAGTGTGCGCTGGAATGGGAAAGAAGACTTTGTAACCTACGAGCACGACATCAACGACAATTATGGGTTGTCGGATTACGTGGTCACGGATATTTTTCAGGATGCCGCTGGCGGTATCTGGTTGGGTACAGAAGCGGGTGGGATCACCTACTTCCACGAGGCAGATAATCTCATTGAGTTTTATGGCCCTGCCAGCCTTACGGGCAGTGACCGCTCGCTAGCAGATTACCACGTCCGTAGTTTGTTTCAGGATGCTGCGGGCAAAGTTTGGCTAGGGTCACGGGTGGGGTTGTCATGTTATGAACGAGATCAGCAGGAATTTACCCACTTCCCTATTAGCAAAGGAAACAACCGCAGGGTACACCTACCCGTGCTGAGTATCGCCGAGTCGGCCCTGGGTGTGTTGTGGGTAGGTACGGAAGAAGGGCTGGGGAAATTTAATGTCAACAGCGGTAGCTACCAGTTATTTACACCTTCTGGTGCGGTGTATGCAGGTGATAACCCTCAACAAATCAATGACTTGTATGTGGGCGAGGAGGGAGGCCTATGGATGGCCACCGAAAATTTGGGCCTACTACTTTTTAATACCGAATACGAGCAGTTCCTCAATCCATTCAGTCAAGAAGGGCAGGGCTACCCCAGAGAGGCCATGTACAGTTTAGTGCCAGACCACCCCCGGGCAGTTTTGTGGATAGGAGGCGCTGCGGGCCTGATGTCCATGCCGCTAGGCCAAGATGAGTATCAGTTGGAAAAACTGTACATAGGAGATTCTCTGGTTTCTATACCTCCCATAATTAAAAGCTTAACCCTGGACCAGGAAGGAGTTTTGTGGGCAGGTACCCAGGAGCAAGGCCTGTGGCGGATTGACCCGGAAAGCATGCAGGGGCGTCAGTATGGTGAGGAGGCAGGGCTCACTTTTAAAGATATTCGGGCGCTCGAGTTTGATGATTCGGGTACCCTGTGGGTTACCAGCAATGCAGGTATGGCCCGGGTAGAAATAACGGATGACTTGGAGTTGCTCACCACCTATTTTGATGTAGGCGACAATCTGCAGGGGGAAAAGTTTTTCGCCCGTTCGGGGATCCAGAGTGCGGATGGACTCATGTATTTTGGTGGTGTAAACGGACTCAATGTTTTTGATCCTTCCCAGATCCGAGATTTCCAGCTGAGAGTTCCCGTAGCGGTGAATGGGCTTATGATTCAGGACCAGGCCATTACCCTGGGAGATGATTCGGGTATCCTTCCCAAACAACTGCTAGCCATGGACTCCATTCGCTTGGCGGCTGATCAGAATACGTTTACCCTGCTGTTCTCCAACCTTGACTTTGTAAGGCCTTCTGATGTAGTATATCAATACCAACTGGTGGGCTGGGAAAATGCCTGGAAAGACGGAGGCAACACCCGGCAAGTTACCTATGCTAATCTGCCCCGGGGCCGGTACTACCAGTTCCGTTTGCGCGCCAAAAACAACCTGGGGCAATGGACCGAGGCTAAGCCCTTGACTATCTACCTCGTGCCGGCCTATTGGGAAACCCTGTGGTTCCGCCTTTTGCTGGGGGTGCTGGTTGTGGTAGTTATATATCTGGGGTATCAAGTGCGCACCCTGCGCATTCGCCGCAAGAATGACCGCTTAGCTACTCTGGTAGAGAAAAGTACCCAAGCGCTGCAGGCAGAAATCAAAGAGCGTATTCGGACCGAACATGCGCTTACCATCGCTAAGGATGCCGCCGAAATAGCCAACCGGGTGAAAAGTGAGTTTCTGGCGAACATGAGCCATGAAATTCGGACCCCACTCAATGGCATCATTGGGCTCACGGGCATTGTCTTGTCCACTCCGCTTAGCGATGACCAAAACCAATATTTGGTGCACGTGAAGCAAAGCGCTGATTCACTCCTGCGAATGGTGGATGACCTGTTGGATTTCGCGCGCCTGGAAGCAGGACAGCTCAAATTTGTAAAAGAGCCCTTCACGCTGCATGAGGTACTGGAAGAGGTACTGGCGGGTTTCCGCTACGAAGCACGGCAGAAAGGCCTGCGGTTTGAGGGCGAATTGGATTCTGCCATGCCACGCCAACTCATAGGGGACAAGTCGCGGATTCAGCAGGTGTTGATGAACTTGCTAGCCAATGCTTTCAAGTTTACCGATAGGGGATCGGTGCGGATCAGTATTGAACCTGCCAGTAGAAAGGTAAGCATGGATAGCTACGGGGTGCAGTTTTCGGTAGCCGATACGGGAGTAGGTATCCCGAAAGAAAAGCAGCAAGAAATATTCGATGACTTTACCCAGGCAGACAACTCTACTACCCGTAAGTACGGCGGTACTGGCATGGGCTTGGCCTTGTGCCGTGAACTGATCTCTCAGATGCGGGGAGAAATCTGGGTAGAAAGCAAAGTGAAAGAAGGTAGCACCTTTTATTTCTATTTGCCTCTGGAGGAAGTGGGCACGCCTATTTTACCAGCTACCAAGAAAGTATCGCACTCCCTCACTAAGCCGCTGCTATTCGAACCCAACCGGGTTTTGGTGGTAGAAGACAACGCGGTAAACCAGCTAGTGGTGCTGCGCCTCTTGCGTAAGGTAGGTCTCACTGCAGAGGTGGCCCAAAATGGGAAGGAAGCCTTGGATAAGCTGGCCGAGGAAAAAGAGTTTGCCATGATCCTAATGGACCTGCACATGCCGGAAATGGACGGTTATGAGGCCGCCAGGCGGATCCGGAATGGAGAGCTCGATGGAAAAGAAATGAAAAATATTCCCATCGTGGCAGTGACTGCCGCTGCTAGAAAGGTGGACGAGGAGCGATGTAGAAACTTGGGCATGAACGATTTTCTTACCAAGCCCATTCACCCTCCGTCTCTTTACGAAGTTCTCAAGCGTTTTTTGCCCTCTTCCGAATAGAGCTAAGTAGAAACACTCTTTCTCTGCCTTTGTCCCTAGGCTGGCCATAGAATCCATTAAAGTTCGTGGGAAGTTTGATGGGTTATTTTTAGATTACTTCCAGATTTAATTGTATTATAAATATGTACACTCTGGAAGATATTTGGGAAGATTTCCAAAATGTATACGATGCCTGGTTCAAGGCTTTGCAAGGTTATTCAGAAATGGACTTGTGGCGTGCCCATCCTGACGGGGGCTGGAGCCTGGGTCAGATCTACCAGCACATCTTGAATGGTACTGTAAACTTTCAGGTGATTGTGATCAAAGAATTGATGGAAAGCCGGGAGGATTTGGACAAAGAGATGTCTGACATCGGGGTGATTAGTTACCGTGAGAATGCCTTCCCTCCTCGTAGATTTTCCACCCACCGAGACTCTGCCAATGAGCCTGACATGTCCAACAAGATGGCCTTGCGCAACCAAATGAAGCGTGCCTACCGGGCGGTGGAAGAGGTAAAAGGGCTGTTGGAGAATGATCCGCCCAGCGGCAAATTCCAGCATCAAATTTTCGGCTTCCTGGACGCCAAACAATGGTACCAAAACATACCTATGCACTGGCGTCATCACCTCCGGCAAAAGGAAGCGCTGGATGAACTTTTCGCTACCGCAGCGGCCTAATTTCCTTAGTTAATACCGGCTTAGCAATACCCATACGGGCAGATGGTCTGAATAGTACCTACCATCCCGGTGGTCGGTGAGGACGGCGTATTTTTCTACCGCAAGCCCTTCATTCACCCAGATGTAGTCTATTCGGCGGTCTAGTGGATTGCCCACCTGCCAGTTGGCCCAAGTGCCCGTGGGGCCAAAGGGAGCCAGTACAGATTCGTCGTGGCTATCGAAGAGACTGAAGTCCAGTTGACGAATTGGGGCCTCTTCTGGGGTAGCATTTAAGTCTCCCATCAGAACGATGGCGTCGTCCCCTTGCCTTTCCAGGCTCTTCACGAAATTGATGAGTAGCTTGGCCGATTCTTCGCGTGCTTGGGTACCCTGATGGTCAAAATGGGTGTTGATGACCACCAAAGTCCTCCCATCCTCCAGATCGTCCAGACGCACCCAAGTAGCTATGCGAGGCAGAGCAGCATCCCATCCCGTAGAAGGCCTGTCGGGTGTTTCGGATAACCAAAGGGTTCCTTCTTGCAACTTATCGAACCGGGTGTGGCGATAGTAGATGGCACAGAACTCGCCCTTGCGGCGGCCATCCTCTCGACCCTGGCCTACATAGCGGTAGTCCAGCAAAGCACTGTCCAGGTATTTCACCTGATGCAACAAGCCTTCTTGTATCCCAAGAATATCCGGCCCGTAAAATGAAATTTGGTTGGCCAACTCTGCTTTTCTTTTGGGCCAGGCATTCCTCCCATCATCCGGGTTGTCGTACCGGATATTATAAGTCATTACCGATACATCCTGGCCCAGTAGCAGACTGGGGGCGGTCCATAGGACGGCTATCACGGCTAATTTAAAACTGGTAGAACCCATTGCGAGTGAGAGTAATTTGAGAGGCAATGCCCTGCCAGTCACCTTGCAGTACTATTTGATCCTGATCATGCTCTACTATCAGATAGCTGCCTAGCAGGTAATCAGGGTTGCTGCCATCATTGGAAATCAGCAATTCTTTGGTGCCGAAATTCAAAGTCCAACTGCCGTCTAAGTCCAAACGCGTATCCCCGTTCTCCGAACAGTTATAGTCGTAGTTGGCATCCCCAAAACGGACTCCTCCTTGTTGATTGAAGGTATAAACGTCATCCAAGTCACAAGTAGAAAGGGTAACCGTAGGCAATTGCCCGGCACGAACCACCGAGCTGACTCCGTAGCTTTTGGAGCCATTGCCGGTAAGATCAAATACCAAGGTTTCCTCGGTGACTGCACAACTCATGGCGAGACATGATATTAGCAGTACGGCCGCGGCTTCAAAACGTAATATATGCAACGGATTTTTGAAGCCACGGCCATACTGCACAACTCATGGCGAGACATGATATTAGCAGTATGG
>JBCBHI010000032.1:0-14943 GCA_038525885.1 Bacteroidota bacterium | reverse complement strand
TTCCTGCGGATAGAGTATTTCCGTAATTTACTCTGCTAGTTCGCTCAAGCTAACCGTCCATTGGCTTACCGAAGTGGCCCAAAAATATCCCCCTCCTCCATTTACATTAGATGGTACATTGCCCGGTATGGTAGAGAAAATCCCAGCTTGCCAGTCCGTTTCGAACAACCTCCCAAGTAGGTATTGATAGTATGATTCCGAAATGTTTAGCTTGTAAACATCCAGACGGTCCTCATTGAAGCCCGAAAACCCTGTGCCACGGGTGGCAGTAGGGAAAACGCCAGCGGGGATGTTGCCGCGGTGGTTGATGATGTTGCGGATGCGCTCGTTACGGTACAAGTCAAACGCAATGGTTGGTTCTTCCCACCAGGTCCAAATTGAAGGGGCATCGTATCCAAAATTTTGCTCCGTTACTCCAAACTCCAGGAACCCGTCACTACTAATGCGGTCAAGGGTAGCAGGGAAATCAAAATCAGGGATAGTAGGCGGCAGCGTGTCCGTGGCTGTAATGGTTTCTCCATCCAGGTTTATCTCTAGCGTGTAAACCCCACCTACCTGGCCTTGCAAACTATCGGGACTCAGGTACAACCCAGGTTCTACATCCTGAGCCAAAGTGCCAAGAAGGTTGCCATTCTCGAATAGCCGGACCGTAGCCGTAGTAACGGGGATGATTCGAATGGAATCAGGTGCCGCGATGGGCTGGGTGAGCCGTACTTGCACCGGGGCACGTAGCGTACTAATAAATCCATCTACGATGACAGCGTAAGGGAGGGGCTCCATGGGCACTCCCAGCTCCTCGAAGGTCACAGGCTCAAAGGTGCAGCCTGTACCAAGGACACAAGAAAGGGTCAGTATTAGCGATTGCAGACGTTTCATTTGAAGGTAAGGTTGTAGCGAATGGAAAAACTAGGCAGGGTTCGGAAAAGGATGTACTGTAGCGGGACTACATCTCTTACCTGTGGGTCATAGCGGAATGCATAACCGATGGGGTTCTTCCTGCCGTAAGCGTTGAACACGCTGAAACCAAAGGACCAGGTACCGGGTCGGTCCGGTCTGGGCAAGGTGGTATAGCTGACTCCCAAGTCCAACCGGTGGTATACCGGCATACGCCCTCCGTTCCTTTCGGTATAGATAGGTACTGGCCGGCGGTCATCCCCATCTATAAAGAAGCCAATCGGTAGCGTAACAGGCCGCCCAGACATGATCACGAAATTAGCGCTGGCTTCCCATCGGTCATTGATGGAGTACACCCCCGTCACCCGCCCGTCATGGGGTATATCAAAAGGGGCACGGTAAGGCAGGCCGTTATTTATGTCAGGCACCGTGCGCAGTGCCCGAGACCACGTATAGCTTGCTTGCCAGCTTACAGGCCCGGTCACTTGCTCCGTTTCAACTTCGATCCCATATGCCTGGCCATTGCCCTCGCGGATTTCGGCCTCAATCCCCGGGTTCTCCGTGAGTTGCGCATGGTCTACAAAGTCAAGTTGATGCTGTATCCACTTGTAGTAGCCCGTAAGCCGAACCGTGTTTTCACCTTTGTGGTATTCCCAAGAACTTGCCACTGCGTCCGCAATGATTGGCTCGGTATTAGGAGTAGTAGGGAGCCAAGTTTCCAGACTGGTATACGCCAGGGCGTTATTTTGGAGAACCTGCAAGTATTGTGCGTTGCGGGTGTAGCTCAGCTTCAGGTTCTGACTTGGGGTCGGCATATACGTTAAGCTCATCCGAGGTTCTAGCAGCCAGCGGGTATGATAAATCCCATCCTCGTTGCTGGCTCTTCCGGTAATTCGGTACTGCTCATCGAACTCAAACCACTCATACGCACCGTAGTTCTGAAACACGGAAAACCGGAGCCCATACTGCATGCCAAATTTGGGGCTCCACTGGGCATCATGTTGCAGGTAGGCTGCATGTTCCAAGGCCCTGATTTCCGGTAAGCTGGTAGAGGGCTGGTCGGATTGCCCAGGGGTAAAACGATGGACAATAGTTCCGAGCCCAGCCTCAAAGGAATGCTGGGCATTGAGGTAGTAATAGATATCCAGCTTTGGGTGCAGGTCCTCTACTCCTGTGAGCCAAGAATAGTTGCGTAAGCTGTCCTGGAACAGTACCTGATTGTCATAGTCACTGTAGATAAGCGATAGATTGGTGAACAGCTTAGCACTCCATTGCCTGTTCCATCGCAGTGAACCTATCCGGTTGCCCCAGTCATTGCTAAACCCCTCGGCGGTGCGCAATTGATCCTCCCCTTGGTAGTAGGAGGCATACAATCGGTCTTTTGGACCTATGGGGGCGTTGATTTTAAGGTTGAGGTCGTAAAATCCCGGTACTAGGAAGAAACTAGCGCCTGGGTTGACCGCCAAATCAATCAAGCTTTTCCTCACGGAGGCGAAGTAGGAGGCTTTCCCTTCTCGTATAGGACCATTGATGGTGAGAGAGCTCACCATCGGGCTTAGGGTAGCGGTAAGCTCAGTATCATACTTATTCCCCTCCTTCATTTTGGTGTCAAGGACAGCGGCCACCCGCCCTCCATACCTGGCGGGCATGTTGCTCTTGTAGAGTTGCACACTGTTTACTGCCTGGGGATTGAAAACTGAAACCAGCCCGAACATGTGTGAAGGGTTATAGATGGGCGCCTCATCTATTAGAATTAGGTTTTGATCATTGCTACCTCCCCGGACGAACATACCCGATGATCCATCGCCCAGGGTTTTGATCCCCGGCTGAAGCTGCACTGCTTTAATAACGTCGGGCTCGGCCAAGAAAAGCGGTAGCTTGCGCACCTGATCCATAGTCAGGTTTTGCTTGTCAAACGTCTGTAACTCCACTACCGCCTCTGGTGAGGCTTCCACCACTACTTGCTGGAGGGTTTGGGTTTCAGAAGTCAAGCCCATGTTTAGCACTTGGTCGGTGGTACCCCCTATAGCAAGCCAGCCGGTTTGGTACCCAACATAGGAGAACCTGATACTTCGGCTTCCCGCAGGCAAAACCAAAGAGTAGAAACCATATCCGTTGGTAGCAGTGCCCTGATGGCTCAGGGTATCAAACACAGATACGCCTATGAGGGCTTCCCCTGTTCTCAAGTCGGTTACATATCCGCTTACGGTCATAGTAGTCTGTGCCACGCTTACCTGCCAGCAACACAGCCAAATGAGAATCCAATAAATAATGCGCACGGTCTAGGGTGTTTGGGTCAGTGAAGAAAACTGTGGGAGGCTTGTGTATAAGGCTTTTGGGGTATCAATCCTACAATTTTGCCGATAGGCCCAAGGTTGTCTTCCTGGGGCGTGAAGAAATACAAAGGTGGGTGTATGCATGCTAAAAAATGATTAACTGGAGACTGAAGGTAAGAATAAGTGATCCATCCGGACAAAGCCTAGCTACCCATTTTGGGCATGTAGATTCCTTTTGTACCTCTTTGAGAATCTAGTAAATGCCGACTTTTTGATACCAGGGGTTGGGATGAAGAACCTTGGTTTCAAGCCATCCTCCAGGTATCGCCTAGATCAAGTAGTTTCAGGTAAAATTGATTGGATCAGTATCCAAAAAAAGTCTAAGAAATATTGTGGGATCCAATGGGAGAGGCGGAATTATTTAAAAAGAACATGAAAAAATTCAAGTAAGGATTGGGAAGAAAGATATGTGTTTTAGCCGTCAGAAGTTGTATTTTTAGTTTTAAGTTGTTGATAATCAGTCTATTGTATAAGGTGTAAATGTGGAATTTAAGATGGGTTTAATGTGACTTTAACTCAACGATGAGGAATTAGGGTTAATCGAAAAAATACGAAAAAGGCATTTGGTTTAGATATATTTGAGTCATTTCATTAGCAGTAGAGTTGAGAAGATACCATACCATATCACTAGTAGAGGAAGATTTGATCTACGTCCAGTTTGCGGAATTCACCCCCACCATAGGTGAGTTTCGTGAGTATTTGGATGATTTCTACCAAGTTATTGCCGAAAACCCTGGCCGAGCTCACATCATGGATGGTACAAATGGGATTTGGCTACCCTCCGAAATTCAGATTGCACAAGGTGATTGGATTCGTGAGCACCAAGACTTTCTATTAGAGCACTGCCCCTACAGTGCATTCATTGTTTCCAACAAGTTGAGCAGGATTGTCCTCATGGGCATTTTCATGGTTCATAAGCCCAAGGTCCCCTATATAGTGGTACAGAAGTACGAAGAGGCAATTTCAGGCGTTAGAGAGAAGTTAAGTGTGATGGTCAATTAGGACTATTTTTATTTGAACATAATCCAAAGAGCTATTTGAACTAGTTCTAAATAGCCTTATTTTTGAGGTATGCAAATGGATAATTGTACCCAGCTTTTCTCCAATACAAAGGGAACGGTTTGGCAAGATAATCGTGGAAGAGGCTTCTGGTTGGACTGGGAAGGCCGTTTTTCCTTTTATCGTTACCCTTCATTTGTAGAGTTACTAAGACAAGTTCAAGCTATAGATTTGGAAGCTATGGTCATGGATTCAAGCGCTCAGGGCGATTTTACCATATTTGCCCCTCGAAACTCAGAGCGCCTTTTTGTGTTAAATTTGTGCGAGGCCTGGAAGTTGAAGGAACTGTTGCATGGTGCCCAGGCCATGTTGGATTTACATCGGATTGTACAGGAACGACTTTACAGCTATCAATTGGTGTAGATCCTACTATTTACAAATTGAGTACTAATTTAACGGAATAAGAAATGAAGGACGTAGTGCGTTTGAAGACCTCTTTGCAGACTGAAATAGAGCAGATGCTCAATGATCAAATTGCCATGGAAGCAAAGGCATCAGCCAACTATTTGGCGATGGCTTCATGGTGTAGCGCTAACGGTTATGATAACAGTGCTGATCATTTCATGACACAATCTGATGAGGAGAGAGCTCATATGCTCAAACTCTTCAACTATGTAATGGACTTAGGTGGGGACGTAACAAGCCCTGAGATTACGAGTATCAACCACGAATTTGATGGTTTCCGGGGCATCTTCGAATATGCTCTTGAGCAAGAAATTCAGGTTACCCAGTCAATTAACCGGATAGTAGGCAAGTGCCATGAGTTGAATGATTATACCACAGCAGCCTTTCTACAGTGGTTCCTCAACGAACAAGTTGAAGAAGAGTGGGTGGCTCGCCGTGCAGTAGAGTTGTTCGATATCATTGGTGAGGATGGTATAGGGAAATATGAGATCGATCGTCGTATTCCTAAAATTGCCTATCCTGGTGAGGCCTCTGCAGAATAATAACAAACATACAAAGCACAAACCCGTAATCTCCTTACGGGTTTTTTTGTACCCGCTAAAGTTGGAACTTTCAGTAACTTTTGAAAGTTCCATCCGTAAGTATCAATAAGCATGGAATACACTAAAGCGAAATCGGAACTAATTGCAGCATGGGGAACCTTGGGTTCGAGCTGGGGAGTAAACCGTACTATGGCTATGATCCATGCTCTCCTAATGATATCGCCTGAGGCTCTAAGCACTGAAACGGTGATGGAGGAGTTGAAAATCAGTCGTGGCAATGCCAATATGAATTTGCGTGCCCTGATGGATTGGGGGTTGGCTGAGAAACGGGTAAAACCCGGTGAGCGTAAGGAGTATTTCTATACTACCAAAGATGTTTGGGACCTGGCCCGCAAGGTGGCTGAAGAGCGGAAGAGGAGAGAACTTGACCCCATTATTCGGGTATTGAGTATGGTGCAAGATGTAGAAGGTGAGGGAGATGAACCGGAAACCTTCCGCAAGGTGACCAAGGAGTTACAATCTTTTGCCACGCAGAGTAGTGCGTTGATTGACACCTTTACTGGCTCCAAGTCAAACTGGGTGCTGAAGGTATTGGGCCTTTTCAGGAAGAAGTAAAATTTTTTTGAATTGTATTTTCAAAAATAATTGAAAGTTCAAAAACTATTGACTGATGAAAACACTAGCTAACCATACCCTGCTATACGACCATGCCTGTCTCTTATGCCAATGGTATACAGGCGCTTTCGTCAAATATGGCTTTCTGGACGAGCAAGGCCGTACCCAATTTCATGAAGGTAGTTGCCGACTAGCTCCTGAACTGGATATGAACCGGGCCCGGCATGAGATTGCTCTGTTGGAAAGAAAAAGCGGTAATGTTCAGTATGGCATCGATAGCTTATTCATGATTTTGAAGCATCGCTGGCCTATTTTAAAGCGCTTGTTTGCCTGGCATCCCTTTCGGTGGGTAATCAGCCAACTTTATAGCTTCATTTCTTATAACCGGAAGGTGATTGCCCTGGATGCTACACCGGAGTCCCAGCAAGCCTGCCGGCCCGATTTTCACCTAGGGTACCGAATTGCATATTTACTGTTTGCGGGTGCCCTGGTGGTAGGTTTGGTTACTCCCTTTGCGGAGCAAATGGTACCCCATATACCCGCTGCAGGTCCTGAACGAGAAGGACTTATCCTCTTCGGTATGCTATTATTCCAAGGGCTTCTCCTTTGGAGAGAGCCTTGGCAAACCCGAATTACCTATTGGGGCCATATGATGACGGTATCTGTAATTGGGGCTCTACTTCTTGTCCCGGTTCTGTTAGGTGGCTCTTTACTATCCTGGATGGGCCTGGGGCCTGACTTTTATGTGGGATGGCTGACTGCTGTGGTGGGCCTGATGACCGTCATGCATTGGAAAAGGGTGAAGGCTTTACAATTGCCCGGGTGGCTCACCCTCACCTGGCTTCTCTACAGATTCTTGGTTTTACTCTTAATACTCCTTTAAAATGGAAGTGAAAGAAACGATTGTGCTGGCTGGGGGAACAGGGTTCTTAGGCCAGGTATTGTCAGATTATTTTGTTGCACAAGGGTATAAGGTGATCATCCTCACCCGCCAATCACGCGAATCCACTACCCAGGTGGAGTACGTACAATGGAATGCTACTACCGAAGGCCCTTGGATGTTGGCTCTAGAGCAAAGCAAAGCGCTGATCAACCTCTGTGGGCGATCCGTAGATTGCCGGTATACGCCTGAAAATCAGGAAGCTATTTACCAATCTCGGTTAGTACCTAGCGCATTGCTAGGGAAGGCCATCGCCTTATGCGATGCCCCACCGTCGGTATGGATAAACTCTTCCTCCGCTACGTACTATCGCCATGCTTTGGATCAGCCCAATGATGAATACACCGGGTTGGCAGGAACAGGGTTTTCGGTAGAAGTGGTGCGCCAATGGGAGAGAGTACTGTCCGAAGCGAAAGTGCCGGGTACCCGAAAGATAGCCCTACGGTCTGCACTAGTGATGGGCACTCAAGGCGGCCCTTGGCCTGTTCTGAAAAGCTTGGCCAGGTGGGGAGTAGGTGGGGCTGCCGGACCTGGGAACCAGTTTGTAAGTTGGGTTCACGCGCAGGATTTTGCCCGGATGATGGATTGGTTGATCCAACACCCTAATGCCGAAGGTGTCTATAATGCTGCAGCGCCTGATCCTCTTCGCAACCGCTTGTTTATGAAGGTATTGAGACATTCACTGGGCCGACGGTTAGGTATCGCTATCCCTACTTGGGCAGTGAAACTGGGGGCATGGTTTCGGCAGACAGAAGCTGAATTGTTGTTGAAGAGCCGTTGGGTTTTACCTGCTCGGGCACAGCAAGAAGGATTTGTTTTCCAACATCCTACCTGGGCTGGCGCGGCACGCCAATTAAGTGAGGGAAAAGCGGTTCAGCCCTCCACCGTTTTGTCCATGACAACGGTACCCAAAAAGAAATACATTATCCCTAAACCCCGAAAAACATCCCAACCCCACTGGGGCTAATTCTCAATCGTAAAACTCACTGAAAGGTGAGTTTTTTTAGCTCCGGAGCACATCAATGAGCAGTGTAAGGGCGATGCAAGCCAGCAGAATATCGATCGCTACACGGAAGGTGTCCGGCTTGATTCTATGCAAAAATGGTTTGGCTAGAAAGATGCCAGGAAGGCCACAAGCTGCAAAGTACAAGGCTAAGGGGAGGTTTTCTGTGTGGAGCAATCCGCTAGTCCAGTAGCCAGGAAGCCTCACCAATTGCAGCACTATTTGCAGGCAGGAAAATGTAGCAATGAAGTTTCTTAGCACTAGTCCGTAGCCTTTGTAGGCAATGGCCATGGGCGGCCCACTAGTCCCCATAAGCCCGGTAAAGAGACCTATGGGAAATCCCCACATAATGAGTCCTTTCTTACCTACCTTTAGATCAACCTTGAATAGGTACCTGCTTGCTAGTGCGTAGGCAATCAAGGCAATGATTAAGATTTTCAGTACCGTATTGGGCACCTCACTGGTGAGAAACGCCGCGGCTAGGGTGAGCGGAACCGATAACAAGCCACTCCGCCATACGGCTGTCCAATTGATGTGCTGACGGTGAAGCAGCGTCCTTCCCACATTATTTACCCAAATCACGGGCACAATTAATGCCACGGCCGTAGCGGCTTCAAATTGTAGTAACAAAAAAGGCATGACAATCAATGGGCCACCCATACCTAGGGTAGAAGCGATGGTGAAGGCTACTAACATGACTATCCCGTAAAAAACAAACCAGCTTACAGGTAGTCCTAGCAATTCTGTCATGCGTGCAAATAAGCTAATTCGTGCTCAATCTCACATACCCCTCGAATAGCCTGAAAATAGGATTCCACTCATCGGATGACTAGGTTTAGTGTAGAACCTGACCACAAATACTCTGATTCAAAGAGGAAAATAGATTTGTGTAAGAACGAGTAAGAATCCACCTATGGCCAACCCGTCGAACGTCTCAGAAGCCCCCATGCTACCCAGTGACAATTTTTTGGGCGTAGTGGGCAGATTTCAAAAGAACCCGATTGAGGTATTTGAGCAAATGGAAGCAAAGAACGAACCCCTGGTTCAATTCCGGTTGGCTCATAAGACTCCCTACTATGTAGCTGGATTTGAGGTGCTTCAAGAGCTAATGCGTCAATGGAAGCTCTATCAGAAGAGCCAGAGCAACATGACACAAACGCTGCTGGGCAATGGCCTGGTTTTCGCCGAAGGAGAGGAATGGAGCGCCCAGAGGAGGATAATGAGCCCTGCTTTTCACCGTAGGGCCATCCAAGGCTACATCCAGATCATGAGAGGGCGGGCCTTAAGTAAGGTGGAAGAGCTCAAGCAAAAATCAGCCAAGGGCATAGCCAGCAATATGGGAGATACCTTTCATGAGATTGCTATCCAAATCGTACGCGATTGCCTGTTTGGTACCCACAATGACCAGAGCGAACTAGACGTGGTGTTGGAGGGTACTTTGTATATGCTGAACCATACGGTGAAGGTGCGGAAGAATCCCCTAATGCCAGGCCTTTGGGCACCTACCCCTGCCAACCGGAAAGCCCTGAGGTATCACAAAGCCATTGAACGTGTGGTACTCAACGCTATAGAAGAAAAGCGAACCAGCACCGATAAAAGCACCACCATGCTGGAGATGATGTTCTGGGGTAGAGACTCAGAATCTGAGTTTACCTTGAGTTATCAGAACATCATTGACCAGGTAAAGATCTTTTTTGTGGCAGGTACAGATACCTCTGCAAACACCCTTACGTGGGCCTTCTATCTACTAGGCAAACATCCTGATGTTCTGGCTGAGGTATACGAAGAGCTTGATGAAGTTTTGGGTGGCGAGCCTATTACTCTGGATACCTTGCCGCAATTGAGAAAATTGAGAAATGTGATCTACGAGACCTTGAGGTTGTACCCTGCTACGTGGATCAACGCCCGAAAACCCACGGAGGATGTTGTGCTGGGAGGCTACCATATACCAGCCAATTCGTCCTTGGTTTTTTCTCCCTATATGATGCTTCGCAAGGCTGAGTTCTGGGCAAATCCCCATAGCTTTCAACCCGACCGCTTCGATAAGGTCAATGAACTGCCACCCCACTACATTCCTTTTCTGGCCGGACCTCGCAAATGCATTGGGGATCAATTTGCTATGACAGAGATGCAAGTGGTGTTGGGGACTTTGTTGCAGCATTTTACATGGCGGCTGCCCGACAATTTCGAAGCTGAGATGGGTTTTGGCTCCACTCTGGGGGTGAAAAATGCTATGTTGGCCCAACTTTCCATTAGGCCTTCTGTTGCCTAAGAAATCCAAAATTCGTCTTTCTATGGAACGCCGTAACTTCCTTAAAACTACCGCCTTGGCAGCAGCTGGCTTGCCCCTTATGTCGCACCTGCGTTGGCAAGAATCTTCCTACAAGGTGATATCACTGCGTAGAAACGTGGGGATTTTCTTCGAGCGCGGGGGGACTATAGGTTGGTATCAGCGTAAGGGAGATACTGCTCTGGTTGATGCCCAATTTCCTGATACGGCAGAACATCTGGTAAAAGCCCTTGAGCTAAGTCAAGGCCAAAAAGCGGATGTTTTGTGGAATACCCATCACCACGGAGACCACACCAACGGTAATTCAGTTTTGCAGGAATACACGGGCAAAATTGTGGCTCACGAACAAGTTCCCGTATTGCAGAGAGAGCAAATAGAAAGTAGGGGAGGAGATGAAGATTTGGCGGTGTATGCCGATACTACTTTCTCGGATACTTATCAGCTTTCGGTAGGAAAAGAAACCATCACGGGATACCACTACGGCCCCGGACATACAGGCGGGGATAGTGTGGTTCACTTCGAAAAAGCCAATGTCGTGCACGTAGGAGACCTGATTTTTAACCAAGTGTATCCTTACATTGACTACGGAGGTGGTGCGGACCTAAAGCAGTGGGTGGCACACTTGGCCAAAATGGAGGCTGATTTTGACAAGGATACTCTTTTTATTTTCGGGCATAGTGATTCCCCGGAGTTAGTTACCGGCTCCAAGGAAGACTTGGCCAATAAGCGTGCTTACCTGGAACAGTTGATAAGCACCGTGGAGGAGGCAAAACAGCAAGGACAATCTAAAGCTGAAATATTAGAGCTAACTCCTTTTGACGAGAATAGGCGTGAGTTGTGGCAAGGAGCATGGAAGCACAACCTGGAGGCTGCCATGACCCTCTTAGCTTAGACTGCTAGTGCCATGGCGCCTGCCATGGATGCCTTGAATCCCATGGGGGATTTGTCCTCAAAGGTGACCACCCCAGTTAGGTGGTCTCCTTTGTCAGGTGAGTTGAGTGCGATGCTCGTCACCATAGGACTATTATTCGCGCCTATCACCCATGTGCCTTCTACCTCCCAAGGAGTAGAAATTCCCCCCTTTCGGAAATAGACATTGTAAACGTGCCCATGTTTTAGTTCCGCTTTCACTTTCATGGCCTTTTCGCCCGCGTAAGAAGCAGTTCCGTAAAGAGTTTTGCCTCCGTTCTGAGAGATTAGATCCACTACACTGAGATTGTGATGTTCCCTAGAACCTAGAATCCACATACCGCCCCGGTTCCAAGACTTGCTGGTTCTTTCTTCGGTTTTTACAAAATAGGCCGCCATAGTGTTAAGGTTTTATAGATCTTGTTTAGTGATTGTATATGCAATAATACTATGGGGCCTATTATTGTCATATTTCAGCCTATTTCAATCCTATTTTCAGGTAGATGTTTTGAAGTGCAGCTTCATGCCCTCGTGGGTCGCCACAAAGCCTAACTTCTCGTAGAAGCGTAAGGCCTCTGGTCGTTTTTTATCAGTAGTTAGTTGTAGTAAATGAGCTTTTCTCTCTTTTGCCCGGGCAATAGCCCACATAAAAGCTTGCTCACCAACCCCTTTGCCCCGGTACTTCTCATCTACACGTACGGCCTCTATTTGTGCGCGTATTCCTCCTTGGTAGGTCAGATAGGGGATGAAACTTAGTTGGAAGGTGCCAATTACCTGCCCATTTTCATCAGTTATGACCATTAATTCCTGATTGGGATCTCGATCAATATTCTCAAAGGCACGGTAATATTCCTGGGGTAGCGGATCTGAATAGTTTTCCCGCAATCGCCCCAATTCGTCATGAGCCAGTAAGGCCACAATGAAGGGAAGGTCCTCACGGTTGGCGAGTCGGTATTCCATAGCAAATAGGTTTAGGTACTCCCAAAGTAGAATAAAAAAACCTCACCGTGATGGAAATGGTGAGGGATCGATTCGAAAGGAGGAAAACGTGAAAGGGATGTGCAATACTGAAATGTCTGCAATAAAGCTGATGAGCCTATCCCCGAATCCAGTAGTATGGTAAAGGACTTAAACAGCCACCGCCTCGGCCATTTTGCCTTGTGGGTTTTCCTTTGGGAAGGTTATGCAAAAGGTACTGCCAGATCCGATTTCGCTTTCCACCCGTATGGTTCCCTGATTTCGCTCAATAAATTCCTTACTGAGCATTAGGCCCAAACCGGTACCTTTTTCTTGGGAAGTCCCTGGCTTACTGTTCATCTGGGTTTGAAACAGACATTCTCTGGTAGCAGTATCAATACCCATTCCTGTATCTTTTACACAGAGCTGGACACATTCAGGATGTGTCATGATACCCAAAGATACCGTGCCTCCATTAGGAGTGTACTTTATAGCATTGGAAAGTAAGTTCCTAATCACAACCGTGATTATTTCCAGATCTCCAAAACCATGATGGGAAGTTTGAATGAGGTTTTCCACCCTTACCCCTTTGTCGCTTGCAATAGGCCCATATATATCTACCAGCTGTTCGGTGAGCTGAGCCACATTGAACATAGAAGGCTTAGGAGCAACATCTTGCATGCGGTTCCTTGCCCAATGCAACAGGTTAGTAATCATCTCCAAGGTAACTTGCACTCTGACCTTGGCCTTGCGTGCGTAGCGTTGCGACTCCTCCAAGGATAAGTGACCTTGCTCCAGCAAATCCATAATACCTAATACACTATTAATAGGACTTCGAAGGTCATGCGAGATAATGGAAAAGATTTTGGTTTTGAAGGTGTCAAACTTTTCTAATTCCCGGTTTCGCTCTCGTAGTTGATCTTGCTGCGAAAGTTGGGCTTCTAAGGCACTACGTAATTCTTCTTGCTGAACAGCAAATTGATGTTGCACTCCGGCAAACTGATGCTTGAACTGATGAAATTTGCGGTGGTACCGATAGGCCAGGTACCAACCAGACAAAATAAGGGTCACTAATAACCCTAGTCCGACGAAAAAAAGTGAATTAGAAAGTAATACTCCTATCATACAAGTTATCTCAATAACCACCCGATTCTATTCAAATGCCTGTGAGGTGAGACTCTGTTTAAACGTTAAAATTAGCAATAGCACCCCACTGTTTAGGAGATTAAGAAATTGTGAAGCAATTCCGGATGTGACTTTTGGTATGAAAATCTATTCTTGGGTGATTTTCTCGACAGAATGTGCGAAGGACGGGCTTATTGGTAGGAGAGTGGAAGGGCAGAGGTTGTTTGAGGGTTTTAATATTTAAATAATTAATTGTGATAAAGTTGGGAATGTAAAGGTTTTCGTCTTTTTAAAAATGACAAGGTTCATTTTGTAACCAAACGATGAACATGGGCTTTTCCTTTGCTTACTACTTAGAATAGATTATAACCTGCGGATTGTTTTTGGATTTATTTAAAGAAAGACTGTACCGCATTTCTCAAAAATAATTCATGTATCCTCTTGATTTCGGTAGGAAGAAGAGAAGACACAGCCTTTGGGGAATGCCTATAAATTAGACTTTTCGGGGAAGGGTTCCTTGATGCTTTTTAGTCATTCGGGCTCATAGCTTTGAAGAAGGTAAGCCTTAATTTGATACCTATCTCTGATACTAGCTGATTTATGACTAGTATGAGCTTGCCAGAAGCTAAAAAGACCACCCAAATGGTCGCCTCTGCAATTTCAGATCAGTATTATACATTTGCGGGCATGAAGCAATGGGAGAACATCCGGTTCAAAACAGGAGAGGAATACTACACTCGCGTCCAGATCATTTATTATCTGTTGGTGATCATACCTATGGTGGCTTTTGCCTTTTTCTATTTGGAAGCCCGTAAGGCAGAATATGAACCCCTTTTGGAGGACTCGACCCAACAACTATTGCTAATAGGATTACCCATTGGAGCCTTCTTGAGTTTGATACTAGCCTTTGTTTTGTTTTACCGGATCCGGAATGAAGCAAAACTTGCCGAACCACTACGTCGCAAACTTGAAGTACTGTACCGGGCAAATATGTGGAAGTACGTGGGCCTTACTTCGGCTACTATTATGATTGCTATAGGTATGTGGCTTACCCGGCAGGAAGTAATGGGGGCTTGGCTCGGGATATTGCTTTTCCTATGGTCATGGAATGTGCCCACGCGCCAACGCTTTGGCAGGGACCTAAAACTCAGTAAGGAGGACCGTAAGAAGCTGGTGATGGACGGAGAGATCGAATGATTGGGTAGAAAAGAAGGGGTGGCCGTTTTGCACTGCACTCATTTTTTCTACATTAAAAGAAACCACCTGCATATCTGATATTTCCATGCGCCTATACCTGCTTTTGATAGTGAGTGGGCTGTTATGGGTCCCGCTGTACGGTCAAGTTACGTTCACCGTTACCTCGGTACCCGAAGACACGCCCCCCCAGTCTGAATTATATATCACAGGAAACTTCAACGATTGGCAAGCTGCCCAGCCGGAATATGCTCTGCGCAAAAACAGAGACGGACACTGGTCTATTACGTTGAATAACCTCCCGGACACGGCCCGGTACAAGTTTACCCGGGGCACCTTTGCCTCTGTAGAGGGCAATGCCTACGGCCTTATGCGAGATGAACGTACCCTCGTGGTGCCTAGCCGTCCCATTGCAGTACCCGTATCCATTGAGTCCTGGGAAGATACCCCATCCAAGCAGCAATACCGGGTGTATGTAGACCAAGTGCCTTCCAATACCCCACTAGATGACCAATTGTACATTGTAGGGAACTTCAATAACTGGAATCCTGGCGAAAGCCGCTACCAGTTTCGGAAACTTCGCGACGGCAGATACTACATCCAGCTACCTTTCTTGTTGGACACCCTACGTTGTAAAATTACTCGTGGCTCCTGGGAGACTGTAGAAGCAAATG
>JBCBHI010000031.1:0-14950 GCA_038525885.1 Bacteroidota bacterium | reverse complement strand
CCCACAAAAAATGAAAAGGAACACGCCGCCTAGGCTAAGGACGGCATTCTTAGGGTAAGGCATCATGGAAGGAAATTTCGCACATAATCTGCGAACACCAAAACCCTTCACAAAGCCGTACTTATACTTTTATGGCAATTGTCGTTATCCAACGATTAGCCTTGTGATATCACGGTGTACCCAAGACCTGGAAGTATAGAAAATGGCTGCTAATCGGATGGCTCAACATCCATAGTCTGTGGTGATAAAATAGTATTGCTCGTCTTGACCAAAACTTTCCGATGACCCACAATCACAGTATTCCTCAAAGGAAATACGCTGGAACTCCCCATCACTATACTCAGTAGTGTAATTGCTAGTACAATAATCATCTTCACTCTTTTCCCAGTTTTCTGGTGCTACCGGGAAACGAGGATATCCGTTGGCCATAAACTCCTCCTTAAAAGCCTCGGACATAAGCCGGACAGATAACAAGAAGGCCTCCTGGCGAGAAAACTCATCTATTGGCAACAGTAGGGTTTGCCCACCCCACTCATATCCATCATTGACAATTACCTGAACTCCTTTTTCCAGTATCCAATACTGATTGGCATTGTACTCACCCATGTATTCGTTTATGATCGAATCAGGATTGTAATAGGTCATGCCGCTAGAAGTCCGGTACGAATAGTCTAGCCTAAGCTCCTCTACGTAATCTTGAATAATGGACAGCGGGGGCAGCTGAGATAGGTAGCCCGAAAAGACATACCCCATACTATCACCCACCTGAATCGGTAGGTATTGCCCTGAGATTCCCTGGATAAGAGTATCATTAGCCGGGTCCCAAACAAAACCTGAGTCTAGCCGAAGGGCTTGTTCTTCCGGTAGCGTAGCATAGGAGGCATCTCCTTGTGGAGTAGCAAATATTTCAGCCCCACCCACCATAGAATACCACACATCCTGGGCAAGCGTCGGTTCCTCAGTAGCTGGTTCAGCCACGCCATATTCCTGCAGTAGGCCATAGCCAAAAGTAAAGGCCCTCCCTTCCAATGCTGGATTACCTGAGAAATTCAGCGTCTCCAAGGCCTCATTAAGCAGGAACCCGCGAGGAATTTGACCCCGCAAATTGTTGTTGGGAAGCTCAAGCTTGAATACCCGCCCCTCCTCATTGACTTCTACACCAAACCAAGACCGAACCGGGTCGGCTAAAGACCAAGTCTGTGTCCATTGGGCACCACCGGTGGCAGTGTACAATTCCACCAAAAGCAAGGAATCTTCTGCTGCCACGGGAGTAGCTCGCTTAACTTCAGGGGCTGCAACTTCTTCGGTGGCTTCTTCAACAGCTTCCTCACTGACGGGCGTAGCAGGCGCTTCTTCAGCACCTTGTTCTTTACTGGGAGCACTACAACCGACAACTAGTAGCAGTAGCAAAAAATAGGAGGTCTTCATTTACGTGGGTTTTCATCAAGATACTCCCCGCCTCCTGAAAATCCTATTCCCCTCACCTTCAACAGGTTGTCTCCCCTAATCACTCCCTTTTAGAGTATCTCAAAAATCACTTAACCCGGTGTACTGCTCCCCCAAAGGTACCTCTGTGGTATACTCCTGATGTTTTAGCATTTCTTGGAGTAATGTGGAACAATTACCTTTAATCTGTAAAAATTAAAATTGACATGAACCATCAGCTAAGAACCTTCTCAATTCTCTTTTTCACCTGCTCTATTGGGGCGATAAGCTCCTGTACACCTGAGGTAGTCAATGAGGGCATTCAGTTCAAATTGATAAGGACCAACACAAAACCAGTTAACGGAACTGCATATATAACCGAGTTTTTATATTCTGAGGAAAATCAACTGGAAGGATTGTTACTGGACAGGGAGGATGACACACAGTGGGAACAAAGGATGACCTACTCCGGAGATTTTCTTATTTCCCGGTTTACCATTTTTGACGGTGAATCTTACTCCCGAGATTCATTGGTGTATAATGCAGAAGGACAAGTTACCACCCAGTATATCCGCTTCCTTAGCACCTTCAATCCTCCAAACAATCAATTCAGAGTGTTCCAATACAATTCCGAAGGCTTAGTACAGCGCATAGATAGCCATGACTTAGAAAGTCAAGACCTCTGGGGTTATTCATTGTATCAATGGGAGGACGGTAATCTCGTCTTAGAACAAAGGTTTGATGAAGACGATGTTCCTCTATTTGAAATTCAACGGACTTTCGACGATAAAAACCATCGGTTTGGAAATTTACCAGAGTCCTTAACCTATCCTTTGCATCAATCTACCAACAATGAGCTGACTGTGACCTATGTGGATTTAACGGAAACGGGCAGTTATAATTTTGCTTGTGAAAACTGCCTCCATCAGTATACTTATGACCAAGATGGCAATGTCATTCTTGATGAAAACACAACTCAAGTTCGAGAATTTACCTGGGAAGAGCTTTAGCCAATATAGCAGTAGGGGCTACCGTGGATGCTTTTCCAAATAACCCTTGGCAAAAACACAGTATGGGCGGTAGGCCATTCCTCGGGCCTCTGCATAGCTAAGGGCATGCTCTACCAAAGCACTGCCTATTCCCTGCCCTCCTAGTGCCTGGGGCACCTCGGTGTGCATCATGTATAAGACCCCATCCCGCTCACGGTACGTCATATAGGCCAAGTGATCCCCTTGGCGTACTTCAAACTGACCGTTGACGGTGTTATTGGTTATTTCCATTGCTTTATTGATTAGACACAAGAATCAAGACACAAGATTATCTTGATTCTTGACTCTTAGGTCTTGTGTCTTTACCTTTTGCAAATTCTTCTTGGAGAGGTGAGTAGCAGGCTAGTCCCCTAGCGCAAGATGTACAGCTTTCCGTAATCCCGGTTAAAGGCTCGCTCGTCCAATTCAGCATTTGGCGCCCGCAAGTCCAGGGCTTCTCCACCATTGCGTACGATGACCCGGTACAGGTATACCCCATTGGCCAGCTTCTGGCCCCAAGTATCCGTCCCGTCCCAGGCAAACTCCGTAAGGTTGTTCCCGATGTGGATCGGCCCTAGCTCATCCTGGGTTATTTCTCTGACTACCTTGCCACTCACGGTCAGAATCTGAATTTTGATTTCATCCGGAATGGTACTGCCCGTAAGGGTAAACACAAACCTACAGGCGGTAGAAAATGGATTAGGGTAAGGATAGAACCGGGTTATGCTGGATTCATTTTCTACCGAAAACGAAATCTGGTACGGCTCAATACCCGACTCATTTCCTGTGGCATCGGTGGCTTGTACTCTTAGGGTGTACACCCCGTCTTCTAGCTCCGTAGGCAGAAACTCCAACCGGAAATCCTGCTCTTCCGAAGCGGGGGTCCAGACTACCCGAGGGTCAGTGAAGGCAATGCGGGTAAATTCTGACTGGCCAGGGGTCTTGAAAAATAGTTGTACGCCTACGGTATCGGTTTTGCGCAGCAAGGTGTTCTCATCCTTCAGCCGGACCAAAATGAGCGGGCTTGGGCTCACCAATTCCCCATCCAGAATGTAACGCCCCTCCACAGTTACATCAATCAAGGGATGAATGCTATCTCTGCTGACCTCAAACAGGTCATCCAATTGAAGGAAATTATTGACCAGACTTTGTTCAGTCACCACTCCATTGCCATTCACCTCCACCGCCAGGTCATTCATTCCGGCTAGCCCCACGGTGTTGGTAGCAAAGAGGAAGTGCACGGTATCTCCCGCTGGCACCGGACTTAGTTTGGTAGAAGAAGGAGATTCTCCACGAGATAGCTGGTTAGTCACGGAATACGTAACCTCTAAGGAATCAGGGAAATCTATCCCGGATACATTGACAAACCGGAACGGGAAGGTCACGCTTTCTCCCTCCTGAACGGCTATGGCTTCCACTGGTGCCGCAGGCAGTAGTATGCCCTCGGGCGGGGCGGTATAGCTCACCCACCACTCTTCAAAAGGAGGAGGACTAAAATCATCCTCATCTTCCATTCGGACACGTAAGCGCAAAGTGGGCCATTCCTCGGCATCAAATCCGGCCAGGCTAGTGGTCCCAAAGTCCACATCCGCTATCAGCAGAGAATCCTCTCCGTTGGGCAAAATCCCATATAGATCAAACTGAATGGCATCCTCACCCGTCAAAGGCACTGAAGGGATAAACACATCTCCCCACGAGGTGGCTGGCCCAATGCGGGGGCTTTGAATATTACCCTCCGTAAACTGCCCAAACACGGAAGTGGCCACGTCCAAGGTAACGGTACTGGTGGCCCTCTGCCAAAAGATAGTAGGATCCGTACGTTTCTGACCTAAAAACACAAAGGCCTCTGAGGTCCCTACATTCAGTAAGGAATCTGCATTGACTCCAACTTCCGCCAGCGCATCCAGAACGTCTGCTGGCCAAGCCGAAGGATCGATGGTTCCTACCGTGAAAAACAACACCCAATCATCCTCATTCACACCATTCACATAGCGGTTTAGCTCCCGGCTGTCTCCGGTGATATCTCCTTGCAAAAAGTTATTGATGATTTGCGGGCGACGTCCACAGCTGTTCGCGTTGAGCACATCAAACCCGCCATTGTCAATTACCAAATAGGGGAAACCGGATTGCCGATCAAATGCAATCGCATTTAGCGAGTTATCTCGGCAAAAACGAATGCTGTCTAGTCCATCTTCCACCGGAAAAATGTACGGCTGGCCTGAGATAGTCACTTGGATATCGGTGCGGTTTACTCCCGGCACCGAGTCTCCGTAAGTCAGAATCTCTAAGGGCACCTCCGTAGTAGGAAACTGCCAACTGCCAGGCAAGGCACCCAAAACAAGCCCATCTATCACATTGTCCTGAAACTGGCCGGGATGCGCCTGTGCCCAGCCAGGTGTTCCGTCGCCTACGTACACGAAACTGAATTCCTGCCAGGCAGTGTCTTCACCCGTTTCTAGCTCCGCAAAGCGCGTTCGCCAGTGATAGACCACACTGTCCTCATCGGGCAGTTCTACCGACCACTGCATCACCGCGGCGGAGTTCACCGTAGTAGACTGCAAAAAGCCCGAAGTAAAGGACCTTACGGTATCCAACTGAAAGATGAGGGACCTGGCCGGGGCCAGCAGGTCGCTAGCTTGGGCTAGTAAAGTAACGGAGGTACTCCCCACAACCGAACGGTTCTCGGGCAGTAGGTTAAGGTGCGTTCCCGCGGGCACAAAAGCCTCTAGGGTGGAAACATTGTTGGCCTCGTTGAACTCCGCGATAGAATCCCCAGGATCTAAGTAGATCGTAAACCGATTGAGCCCAGCCACCTCCAGGTCCGTATTGGGCAGGGTGAAAGAAAGAGTATCCAGAAACCTGGGTGCTGGATAAGGCACGGTATCAGTGGCTACCATTTCGCCCGTAGGCAAGGTGCGAGACACCGTGATCCAGAGGCTATCCTGGGTAGTAATTCCGGCATTTTCTACCAGCAATTGCAACCGGATGGAATCGGCGTTGGCCGAAACCGAAAGTCCTTCGAAAGGTTGTAGGGAAGCACCATTGGCGGCTAGCCGTACATCCGGTTGACTGGGGCCAAAGAGCTTCACGGCGGGGTCCCCTTGCAATACCATTTGCTGCACCTGACTTAGTTCCCGTTCGCTCACTACCCCTTCTGCTTCCAAATACCGCACGGAGACCTCCTGCATCACTTCGGCAATGCTACTACCAAAGAAGGTATTGTCTGCGAAGCCTACTCGGTAAAAAGTCCGGCTCCAATCGCGCAGTTCATTACTGAAGCCTGTAGCCGAATGGGCTATCACGGAGGAAGCTCCCAAATCAGGTGTGGTAATCCAGTCTTCACCGAAAGTTTCAAAGCCTTGGAAAATATCCCCGGCGTTGCAGCCATTCACCAAAATGAGCGGATACCGGCCGGTATTGGAAAAACCAAAGAGCGGATTGCTCACAAACCCAATATCGATGTCCGTACGCTGTGCCCCAGAGTGCCCAAACATCAGAAGGACCCCTACCCCATCATTCACCTCATCGCTTACGTTGATCACTTCTACCACCGCATCCGAGGTCTTGCTAAAGGTTTCTACTTCAGCTCCTAAAAAATCTTCCTCTGCAATACCTGCAAACTCGTTTACATACTGAGCAAAGGAACTGAGTTCAAAGGGAGTAGCCCCGCCACTAAGGTGTAAAAGCCTTTTGCGCCAGGGGTCATCAAACCCACTGGCTTCTAGTGATTTCACCTTCTCCAGATAGACGGCTACGTCCTCCGCGTCCAAAGCATTGAGCCTGCCGGTAGCCACCGCCGCTTTACCCGTAACTCCATTCAGTTCATAAGTGTATAGCGCATCGCTACCCGGGTACCCTGCCGCCGGAAACCAGCTTGGGAAAGCTTGCGAGGGGTTTGCCTGACGATGGTAAGCGTTGAACCAATACCGGGACTTCCCAACCAGAAATAGATATTCTGGGTTGCCCCGGCTTAACTGATAGGCCATAAACCGCTGGATAGCTAGCGGAGAAATCTCTCCGTAACTAAACTGATTGTACAGCTCGGTTACGTTGGCAATCAAAGTGTCATAATCTCCTCCGGTGAAGGATGCCCGGTAGGCAGCAAACGCCTCTACCGGATATGCGTACCCACCCGCCGATACCCGTAAGCCGTGAATGGTAATGAGCAGGTAATTAGGAGTAGCGGGGTATTCCCGGAAGGTAATGCGCTCAGGAACGGCTGTAAGGAAAGCACTTTCCATCCTTAGGGCTATGGAATCCCCGGAGGCTTCTAGCATGAAGTTGATATCGGTCCCGCTGCGGTTGTAGCCTATTTCTACCGGTGCGGCTGGTTGGGTTACATCAAAGAAACGTGCCCCTTCGGCCACTCCAACTGCTTCTACATAAGTACGCGGCGTGCTAGAGGGCTGAACGGCAAAAGTGAAGCGGCTAGCCTCTTGCAGGTCCCAAGCTTGCGGAAACACCACTTCTGCCACCGAAACCGACATCCTATCGGCAATTCCGTTTACTCCGTTCACCTGATACCGAACGAGCAATTGGCCGTCGGCCGAGATATCACTCCATTCTAACGGTTGGGTAAGGTATTCTACATTGTAAAAGGACCAGGCAGCTGTGGTCAAGTCTCGCAGGTTGTCCGCATCCGGCCCCACCTGTATAGAAACGTTGTGCTCCCGGTTGTTTCTTCCTTGCAATATCAACCGAAGCTGAGGGGCACCTGCGGAAGAAACCCCGTTGGTGATATCCGAGAAAGTGAGGGTTGCTGCTTGACCACGTGTCAAGGCACCTCCAGTCCATCCTTCTCCAAAATCGAATGCTGACAGATACGTTTCCGCACTCACACTACCCTGAGGGTAGGCCCTGCCTAATGAAGCGGAGTTCACAAACACCTTTCGGGACACTGCCTGGTAAGACGGTTCGGCAGGCAGATTGTCCACGTTGTTTTGGGAGAAATCTTCCATCCTCCGGCCATTACCATTGTCTAGCCTCCAGGTAAGGAAATAGACGGTGGTGTCAGAGAACAAGTTGAAATACGTATGGGGTTGGGCTCCCTCTCTGTAAATCTCAGCGTCCAGAGTTCCGTCGTTCCGAAAACCATAAAACTCCAAGTAATCCCCAGGATCCCACCGGGCGTCTACCTGGCCCTCTACCCGGATGGCCTGTTCTACCCCACGGTGCCAAAGTTGCACTCTCCTGGGATCAATGGTAGCCACCGGAACCCCTGCATCAGCAAGCTCCTCGTAGGTGACACGGTACAGGCCGTCCTCGCCAACGGGAAGCTTGTAGTAATCTTGATCGAAGTTAATCCATTCATTACCAAAAGGTTGCGCAAAGAGCACTACACCTTGCAGTAGCAGTAGGATCGTTATGAGAGATGATTTCACCACTCGAATTGAATAGAAACAATATGAGAAAATAAGGCTTCGGATTGGTCCCCTAAATCCGTGAAAGCGTAATCTACGCCCCACTTACGGTACCGCACTCCTATGCCTGCATTGGGCTGCCAAGAGTACACCAATCCGCCATTTACGCTTTGGACCCGCTGCACGTTGCTAACTCCAAACCGAAGCATGGCCAGCTCCCGAAAAGCGGCTTCCAGGCCCACCCTGGGATCTACGGATACACGGGAGGTGGAAAGCAATACATTCCTAAATCCGTCGAAGGTAATGGCAAAGTCCAAGGCCGGTGACACCCGAAATTGCTCGCCAATGCCAATATGGTATACGTTACCCCACACTAGCTGAGGCAGGGTAACTTCCAGGGTATTCTCGGGGATTTCATTCCCCGTGAGCGTAAAGGTTTCTATTAGGAGTTCGGTATTGTGGTTCCAGGCATTGAAGGTACCCGTAGCATCGCGTAGCAATAGCCCAGTGGACCAATTGCCGAGCTGGTACCGTGCGCTGAGGTCAATTCCAAAACCCCATGCCTGGGCGAAGTTTCCGGCTACTCGATGCACAATCTTCACGTTACCTCCCACAGAAAGACCTGGTACAGCCGTCAACTTCCGGGCGTAGCTCAACAGAAAAGCATAGTCTGCCGCAGAAAAAAACCGAATGCGATTATAGTCCAGCACCCCGTTAGCGTCATACAAAAACCGGGTATCGGGGATATCATCAACCCCAAAGCGCAAGGCCGTTACGCCTATGGCGCTCACGCTGTCTATTTTGGCTGCAAAGGCGGCTACATCGTAGTTGGCAATTCCCGCAAAGTAGCTGGCATGCATCAAGGACAGCCCGTAGGAACGTTTAAGATCTACCAAACCCGCGGGGTTCCAATACCCTGCCGTGGCATCGTCTACTACGGCCACCTGTGCCTGGCCCATGCCCAAGCTTTTACCCCCCACGCCCAGGTTCAGAAACTCATTGCTGTACACAGGGGTATTGAGCTGAGCGTACACAGATACCCAGCTACTCACCATGAGTAATCCAGAAAGGAGAAATCGGTATTTCATGCCCAGTAACACAACCAAGGGAAAGCTACCCTAAGGTAATCCCTAGGGGGAAATATCTAAAGTAAAAGACCCGGTACCTGCTTCAAAAGTCTTGAGCGGGCACCGGGCCTATGCAAAACGGCGACAAAAGGGTACTGATTCCACCCCAGCAGGATTCCTTTACCCTTTCCAGGCAAGCAGATCCTGGCCAATATCTTTCCGGTGGTACATCTCATCCCAGGTGATGGCCTCTACCCCTTGGTAAGACTGCGCAAGGGCTTCCTCAACTGACGCCCCCATACCGGTAATGGCCAAAACACGCCCTCCATTGGTGAGCACTTCCTCATCTTTGAGGGTAGTTCCGGCATGGAACACCGTGGGGCCTTCCACTCCCTCTAGTCCTGATATGGGCAGGCCTTTGGGGTAGCTACCAGGGTATCCACCGGAAACCATCACCACCGTAGTGGCAGTCTGTGGCACCGCATCCAGCTCTACAGAATGAAGGGTTCCTCCCTTCAAGGCAGCAAAGGCCGCTACCAAATCTCCCTCTAGCCGAGGCAAAACCACCTGGGTTTCGGGGTCACCCATCCGCACGTTGTATTCAATCACATAGGGGTCACCGGCCACATTCATCAGCCCAATGAAGAGAAAGCCTTTGTAGGAAATATCCTCGGCCTGCAATCCGGCCAGGGTGGGTTGTACCACTTGGGTTTCCACTTTCTCCATGAACGCCTCATCCGCAAATACCACGGGAGAGACCGCCCCCATACCTCCGGTATTGGGTCCGGTATCACCCTCGCCAATTCGCTTGTAGTCCTTGGCTTCGGGCAAGATCACATAGTTCTCACCATCCGTGAGAACAAAAACAGAAACCTCTATACCTTCCAGAAACTGTTCGATGAGCACCTTTTTGCTGGCTTCGCCAAACTGCCCACCCAGCATGGTCCTTAATTGCTCCTTGGCATCGTTTCGGTCCTCCGTGATGATTACTCCTTTGCCTGCCGCCAGACCGTCTGCTTTCAGCACAATAGGGGTAGGCATGGCATCTATGAAGGCCTCCCCTTCCGCTATGGTTTTTTCGGTGAAGGTTTTTGCTTCCGCAGTAGGCACCTCATGCTGCAGCATAAACTGCTTTGAGAAATCCTTGCTACTTTCTAGCTGAGCCCCTGCCTGTCCAGGCCCTACTATGTGCAGATGGGCCAACGCCTCGTCTGCTTCCAAAAAATCGCGTATGCCCGCAGCCAAGGGGGCTTCGGGGCCTACCACTACCATTTCGATTTGCTTCTCTTTGATAAAGGAAGCAATGCCCTCGAAATCCGTTTCTTTTAACGCAAGGTTCTCACCAAGCGTAGCGGTTCCGGCGTTACCAGGAGCAATGAACAATTGCTCGCATAAGGGGCTCTGGCGCAGTTTCCACGCAAAAGCGTGCTCTCGTCCGCCAGAACCAAGCAGAAGTATTTTCATCAAAAAGGGGATTAGACGCCAAACTTATTAATTGGCGTACTCGGATAGAAATTTGATGCGGATCAATCGCAGATCATCCTCAGAATAATCATCATCGCCCAGTTCTTCCAGCGCCATTTCAATATCATCTGAGTCAGCGTCCAGGAAGTAATCATAGGCATCGTCTACCCGCTCTTCATCCAGAATATCGTCGATGTAGTAGTCAAGGTTGAGCCGGGTGCCAGCAAAACAGATGTTTTCCATTTCGTCCAGCAACTCATCGTAGGAGATCTTATTCAGGTCTGCAATCTCCTCCAGATCAACCTTTCGGTCAATGGACTGAATGATATTTACCTTGAGTTTGGACTTCGCTCCAGCGGTCTTGATCATCACGTCATCCGCCGTCACAATATCATTCTCCTCTACATATTTTTGGATAGCATCTAGAAAGGGCTTACCAAATTTTGCGGCCTTGCCGCGTCCTACTCCGTTAATCTTCACCAGATCGTCCTGGTTTTTCGGATAGGTTGTGGCCATTTCCTCCAAAGAGGGATCTTGGAAAATAACATAAGGAGGTAAATCCTTGGTTTGGGCTACTTTTTTGCGGAGAGCTTTCAATACTTTGAATAGTGCCTCATCATGCGAGCGAACCTGTACCGTACTCGCCTCGGGCTCCTCTTCCTCACCCAGATTACTAAAGTCCCGGTCTTTGGCTAGCATAACCGACTGTGGGTCGGCCAAAAAATCAAGCCCTTTCTGGGTTAGCTTTAATACACCTACGTTATCAATATCCTTTTGCAGAAAGTTATTTAGGATCGTCTGGCGAATCACAGAACGCCAGTGGTCATCGGTTTCCGTATTGCCCTTACCATACACGGGCAGTGCGTTGTGGCTATAGCTAGCCACGTATTGGTTTTCCTCACCCCGGATCACGTCCGACAGGTGGCTCATATCAAAACGCTCCTCGGTTTGCTTTGCGGCCTCTAGTACTGTATGGATGAAATCCTTGCCCTCAAACTGCTCTCTGGGGTATTTGCAGTTGTCACAGCCGTGTTGTGATTTGCAATGTGTACTATCGTATGCCTCACCAAAGTAGTTGAGCAACTGCTTTCGCCTGCATACTGCCGACTCAGAGTAGGCCGCCATCTCTTGTAGCAGGAGGCGGGCATTATCTCTTTCGGTTACCGTTTTATCCTTGTTAAACTTCTCTAGCTTATCAATATCATTAGGGCTATAGAACATCAGGCAAAGCCCTTCCAGGCCATCACGCCCAGCTCTACCCGTCTCTTGGTAGTATCCTTCCAGAGACTTGGGTGTATCGTAGTGGATCACAAACCGTACATCTGGTTTATCAATCCCCATCCCAAAGGCAATGGTAGCCACAATCACATCTACCTCCTCATTCAGAAAATCATCCTGATTTTTCATTCGGATGGAGGCATCCAAACCAGCATGATAAGGGGCAGCCTTCACGTCGTTCACTTTCAAAAACTCCGCTATCTCCTCCACTTTCTTCCGGCTCAGGCAGTAAATGATGCCGGATTTACCCTTGTGTTGTTTCACAAACTGGATGAGTTGCTTCTTGGCCTGCTTCTTGGGTCGCACCTCATAGTAAAGGTTTTCCCGGTTGAAGGAGGACTTAAACAAGTCAGCGTCCTCCATCTGGAGGTTTCGCTGAATATCGTTTTGCACCTTTGGCGTAGCCGTGGCCGTAAGGGCAATGATGGGCAGACTACCCAACTGCCTAATAATCTCCTTGATGCGCCGGTACTCGGGACGAAAATCGTGTCCCCATTCACTGATACAGTGCGCTTCATCTATGGCCACAAAGTTGATCTGCGCCTGTCGCAGGAAATCTATATTATCCTGTTTAGTCAGGGATTCCGGAGCCACATACAGCAGCTTCACACTCCCGTCAAGGGTCTCCCGCCGCACCCGGTTCATTTCCGCCTTAGTCAAGGTGGAGTTGAGAAACTTAGCATTGATCCCCAAGGCGTTCAGTTGATCCACCTGGTTTTTCATCAGAGCGATGAGGGGCGAGATCACGATGGCCGTACCATCGAGCATGAGAGCTGGTAACTGGTAGCAAAGAGATTTCCCCGCACCAGTAGGCATGATTACAAAAGTATTCTTGCCCGTTAATATATTTTGAATGATGGCCTCTTGGTTGCCGCGGAATTGGCCATAACCAAAAACCTCCTTCAGCTTATCACGCAAAGCGTCCGCTTGCACTTCTATCATAATACTCTTAACTACTACTAAAACGTAAGTATACCCAGCATACCTACTGTTACATGCTCCTGAACCATCACATGCCCATACAGGAATCATGGATTTTACAGGTAATCATTATTTAGATGGGTAAACGAAGAAAAATCAACTGGGTTTGAACCTATTCAAGAAAAACTCCCGCTAACTTCTTATATCAAAAATAAGCAAAAGGAAAAAATCTATCCCTATAGCTTTCCTAAATAAACGATTTTTTAGATGAACTTTCACCAGCCTCTGTTCACTATTACACCAAAAGAAATTTAATTATTTTAAGATTCAATTAGTGCATTAACAGGATGCAGTTCCTCCTTTTAATACAAACCTCCGATACTTGTCTGGTTTCGAATTGAATTTTGGAGAAATCACTTCTAGATTGCTGTCTTTGAGACCACACCAACTAATTTCTGGATATTCTTCATGAGCAGTACCTCTTCCCCCTATGTTGTGATTATGGCTGGTGGCATAGGCAGTCGCTTTTGGCCCTATAGCCGCAATAGCCACCCCAAACAGTTCATGGACATCCTGGGCACAGGCAAGTCCTTACTGCGCATGACTTTTGAGCGGTTTACACAAACCACGAGTCCAGACAGGATATATGTGGTTACCAATTTGGAGTATGCCAGTCTTGTCCAGGAGCATTTGCCAGAATTGTCTCCGGCCCAAATCCTTTCTGAGCCGGTGCGTAGAAATACCGCGCCTTGCATAGCCTATGCTAGCTACAAAATAGCTCAGCAGGACCCCGACGCGGTGATGATTGTCACTCCCTCAGACCATTTTGTAGGCCGTGAAGAACGGTTCTTCGACAGCATCAATACCGCGGTAGCGGCCGCCATGTCAGATCAGAAGTTGATTACCATGGGGATACAACCCACACGCCCGGAAACAGGCTATGGGTACATCCAGTATCTGCCAGAGCAAGACCATGGGGTACATAAGGTGAAAACCTTTACCGAAAAGCCTCAATTGGAACTGGCCCAGAAGTTCCTTGACAGCGGTGATTTCGTGTGGAATTCGGGCATTTTTATTTGGAGTGTTTCCGCCATCAATCACGCATTCTCTTCGTTTTTGCCAGAACTAGCGGAAGCCTTTGAGGATGGAAAAGAAGCTTTCTATTCAGACGATGAAGCCGAGATGGTACAGCGGGTGTATGGGTTGTCAAAGAACATCTCCATTGACTACGGCATTATGGAAAAGGCCAATAATGTATTTGTGGTGTTGGCTGACTTTGACTGGAGCGACCTGGGCTCTTGGCGCAGCATGTACGAACAGCGTTCTGAGAAGGACGAGGCAGATAACGTGGTCAGTGCCAACGCTTTACTATACGATACCCGAAACACCCTGATTATGAGTCAGAATCCCAAAAGGCTCATCGTAACCAGTGGACTGGAAGACTTCTTGGTGGCTGACTGTGATGACGTACTGGTCATCTGCCCCCTTTCGTCGGAGGCTAAGTTCCGGGACTTTGTAAGCGACGTAAAATCCACTAAGGGAAAGGAATATCTGTAGACTTAGGAAGGATTCCGTTGCCGCTGGCATTCGAAGAGTAGAACGCTGGTGGCTACGGATACGTTGAGCGAAGCAATTTTCCCATACATGGGTATAAGGACATGCTCATCTGCCAGCTCTAAATAAGCCGGAGAGATTCCGTCTTCTTCAGATCCCATCAGTAAGCACACGGGCCCTGAGAAATCCGCCTCGTACATGTTTTTCTCAGCCTTTTCTGAGCAAGCCACCACCGGAATACCGGACTCATGCAGGTATTGAATGGTGTTTTTGAGGTATTCCTCTCTACATACCGGAATGTGGTGTAGCGCCCCCGCGCTGGTTTTCACAGCATCACTGTTGATCTTGGCAGCTCCCTTTGCCGGGATAATGATCCCATGCGCTCCTGCGCACTCAGCCGAACGGGCAATAGCACCGAAGTTCCGTACATCGGTCACACGGTCTAGCATCACCAAAAGCGGCGATTCTCCTTTCTCAAACGCCTGCTGGATAATGTGATCCAAAGAGGCATAGGAAACGGCAGCTTTCAATGCCACCACTCCTTGGTGGTTTTTTCTGGTAAACCGGTTGAGTTTCTCCACAGGCACGCGCAATACCGGCGTTTGGTGATCCTTACATGCTTGCAACAATTCCCGAATCAACTCATTGTCCAGCCGTTGTTGCAAAAACACCTTATCGATCTCCTGACCAGCTACCAGTGCCTCAATCACCGCACGGGTACCAAATATCATTTCGTCCGGCGAAACACCCGACTTTCTTACCACTCTTTGAGGCCCCTGCGCCATAAGTCCACTTGATCTTGCCAAATCTCTGAATACATGGGTTGCCTTTGCAAGGCATAATATTGGCGCGT
>JBCBHI010000030.1:0-14976 GCA_038525885.1 Bacteroidota bacterium | reverse complement strand
CTTGCACAAGTAACCCCGTCAGTTTCCCAGGGGGGAGTAGTTTGCAAGCAAAGAAAAGCGCTGGTTCCTTAAGAGGTATTGCGTGAGCAGACACTACCGAGGTCCTTCGGCGGTGCCTTGCCAGTAACGTGTTTTGTGACTATCTGAATTTCAATTGCCTGGGGAAAACGGGTCTGACCGGTCTTTCACAATGCAGATACCGGTCAGACCCGTGCTAGCCTTATACCGCGTCATCTCGCCAGGGGGGAGTAGTTTGCGATAACCCCCCGGATTGCCAAGCAATAAAGGAGAGGAAGGCCAGCAAAACACTCCCCTCACAGGTCATTCTGTGCGAAAGCGAAGAACCTCGGTGGTTTTTGCCAAACCACTCGATAGCTGACTTATGCCTTGCCCAGAAACTGACGGGGTTGCTTTTATTTGCGTAGAAAAGGCGCCGGTTCCTTCAAGTGGGAATTGCGTGAGCAAGCACTACCGAGGTCCTTCGGCGGGGCCTTCAGGATGACTGGGATGAGGGTAATGAGACCGCCAGGGTACATCCCCTGGCTAGAAAAAAAGAAACCGATTGCAAATGCAATCGGCCTCCTTCTTACAATCCTAAAATATATCAAAGATCACTCACAGAAGCTGTATTCTGCTAGGTCCAAGTAGGTAACCCCACCTGCCTCTAGCCGTACTCCTATACCACCCCAGGCAGGAGCCTGTACGGATAGTATGCGGCTATTCTGACCACTGACGATGGTGCCACCGCCGATAATGGACCAAGAGTAGCTAGAAGCAGTGACAGCCGCCCGAAAACGGAATACTTCTCCTGCGCAGCTACCCGCGCAAAGGTCTTGCTGGATACCACTGGAATCATTGTCAAAGCATGAGGCATAGGTGGCCTCTACCTGGTTGGCCTGTCCTACAGGAGCTAGATTGAAAACCAAGCCCAGAGCAAGGAATAGTGCTAATTTTTTCATGATTTTAGGTTTTTTGAACATGATAATTTAGACTTCCCAGTAGTAGAATGGTCACTGATTTTGCTAAAGGGTAAATAACTTATTTTATAGACAATTGTCGATTGGCGTTGGGTTGTTCTCTGATATACAATGCGTTGAAATCTAACATGTTGTGCCCTCGCTTAGAGAGTAAACCAAGAAAGGTAGGCGTTGATAGGTTAGGGTTGTACACTGGCTATGGCCTGCTGCAGTACAATGGCAGAACGGTGTAGCCCTTCCAACTCATGGGTAGGCAGTTGAAGTTCCAGGAGGCGGGTTACGCCCTGCGGGCCTATCAAAGTGGGTACGGATAGGGCTACGTCTTGCAGACCATAGGCACCGTGCATCACCGAGGATATGTTGACCACTCGGCGGTCTCCGCGTAGGAGCCATTTTAGCAGGGTGGCCGCCACTAGCCCTATGGCATGGTTAGTGGCTCCCTTCCGCTTAATGATTTCTTGAGCGGCTACCCGTACGTCCTGGGCAATTTCCTCTTCCGTTTTGCTGCACCAGCCCGGCCAGGTTCGCAGGGGTTGGCTCCCTACCGAGGCCTTCGACCAAAGAATGACCTCCGAGTCGCCGTGCTCGCCTACCACATCGGCCTGTATGCTCTTAGGGTCCACCGAGATTTTGCGGCCAATCATCTCGCGCAGGCGCGCCGTGTCTAGCATGGTACCAGTGCCCAGCACGCGTTCGGGAGGTAGCCCGGTAAACTGCCGGTAGAAGTAGGTGAGCACGTCCACCGGATTGGCTACCACAATGAGCATGCCCTTAAACCCTTCCAACTCGCGGGCGATGCTTTGGGCAATCACCAGGTTTTCGCGAAGCAGATCCAGCCGACTCTCGCCCGGGGTTCCGCCTCGGCCTGCCGTTACCACTATGGCTTGGCAGTCCCGCATTTCCCGTATGGAGCAGGCCTGGGTTTCTGCAGTAGGGAAGAAAGATGAGCCGTGGTTGAGGTCCATGGCCTCCCCTTCGGCTATTTCGGTGCGTATATCATGAACCAATAGCCGGTGGCAGAGGCCGCGTTGTAAAATAGAAAGAGCCACGCTCGACCCTACCCAACCCATGCCGATAATCCCAATCTGAGTATTTTGCATCCTAAGCTTAGTGAAGGTGAATTGCACACCTTAGCAAGTTAGGCGGGTCTCTTATTGCAGAACATGACTTTCATCATGGCCAACCAAGAAACCTGCCGGACCCATATTCCAAGGCTCCCGGCAGGTGGATGCAGGCTTTGGCCTGATTATTAATTCTCGTACAGCTTTACCACTTGGCCTTCGTCCTCTGGCTTGATTTCATAGAGCAGTTTGCGAGTACCCAAGGCCGTTACCAGATACACCTTGGAGCCGATTGACCAGTCTTTGTCGCGGGTCTGCCCAGGATTCATCGGGAACCCATAACTGAAACGGCCGCCTTCCGGCTTAGGTCCGGATACATAACATTGGATGCGCTTACCGCTATTGTTGCGCAATTGAAACTGGATGAATCGGTGGTCTTCCGCGGGCAGCTGAGCTACCTCTGTTTCAGAGAGTACACTGGCACCTTGCTGCTGCCTCACGGCCACACGGGTATCTGGGTTGGCGTATACCACCTGCCCGGCCTGCTGTGCCAGCCCCGTTATCCTTTTGGCCTCACCAATCTGGATTAGACCCTGATCCCAAAGGTTCACGTCTACCACCTCTGTCTGCAGCATCCGGGCATCCACCGTTCCGCGCTCACCACCTGCATTGAGTTGAGTTACCTGGCCGCTCAGCTCCACCTTGCCCAGCAGGGCGCGGGCACTAAAGTCTTCACGGTCCAGGTTGATCACTTTTACCGTTTCGTGTACCCCTACTTCCACGGAGGAAAGGGCTGGCGCTCCCAGCGTAATTACTATCGCCTGGCTAGGCTGAATCCATTCGCGCTGCTGCAGCACCATGCGGCCGTCCCGGATGTCATAATTCAAGAGAGGAATCAAATTCTCATCGGCTGTAATGGTGATGCCTGGTTCGGCAGAAGCATCCACGGTTACCTGGGCGTATAGTTCCATTTGCAGTCGATTCAGTTCGGCAATGTCAAACTGTTCGGTGACGATATTCCCGTTTCCTTTTACTTGGCAGAAACCAGCGATGGGTAAAATAAAGGCGAAGAGTAGAATGGCTTTTTTCATGATCTAATTCTTTTGAGTGAAAGCTGCCGTGGCAGTTGTTCTCTATATGCCAAAAGCCATTCCTGTTTTGCAAGTTGCTGGAATACAAGCACTTGTGATTTCTTAGGGTCGCAGTTTGTGTTAGGCTGATACACTGGTAGTGTGTCAGGATGATACAGGCTGGGGTAATTGGCGCTGCCGGACCTCTTTAGCTGGCATAGGCAAGGAGCCAAGGGGCGCAACTTCGCCCCACGCCTCCTCACTAGCTAGAATACTATTTCATGGAGCGTGCACTCTCCGGTTCACAGGCAGGAATTCTTCATCGTTCTTCTAGGTCATAATGCGTAAGTTGCGCTGTGCCATCTCCCCAATACACCGTTTCCTTGGTAGACGATCATCAGGTCCTGCTAGACGGCTTGTCCGCTGTGTTGGGCAAGTATCCTCAGTGGCAAGTGTTGCACACTGCTACCCGGGGGGAGGACTGCTTGCAGCAGTTAGAGCAGGCCCAGCCGGATTTACTACTCATGGACCTGCAAATGCCGGGCATGGGAGGTTTGGCTTTTTGCGAAGCGGTTAAAAAGCAATGGCCCACCCTGCCTGTGTTGGTGCTTAGTATGGAAGGGGATGGCCACGCCATTCGGCAAGCCATAGAGAAAGGAGCCAACGGCTACATACTAAAAGAGGCCCCCAAAGAGGAGCTGCTACAAGCCATGGAGATAGTACGCAGTGGAGGCTCCTACCATTCCGCAGAGGTGTCCCAAGCTGTTATGGCCTCCTTGCAGCCCCGTCCGGGTTCTGCCAAAGTAGGCGGCATTGAAATCCGGCTTACCAAGCGGGAGAAAGAGATCCTCCGCCTTATTGTAGCCGAGCATTCCACCCCCGAAATCGCCGAGGCGCTCTTCATCAGTGAGAATACCGTGGAAACCCACCGCAAAAACCTGATGAGCAAGCTCCAAGTCCGCAACCTAGCCGGTCTAGTAAAATACGCCCTCCAGCATGGATTAGTGGAGTAGCCAGTAGTTTATTTGCAATGATGTTCTTGGTTGGCAAACAAACCGGAATACAGATGGCCATCTACAGATCATTGTGAGATGACGAGGAAGGGACTAGCACGGGTCAGACGGGTATCTTCACAATGCAGATACCCGTCTGACCCGTTTTCCGCAGAAGCCTGACTTTCAAACAATTACAAAAACACGTCACTGGTACAAAGGAATGGACTAGGTCGGGAGAATTATCCAAGTTGCAAGGCCCTTTTACGCAGGGTGTTGCGTGTGATACGCCTAGCACCTGAGCGAGGAAATTCGATAGATTTTGCTAACTCCCTTATTTTTAGAGAGTTGTTATTGCCAAGAATCATATTCTGCCTCGCCGTTGTCGGTGTTTAAGGGCGCAGAGCCCGTCACCGACAACTACTTGTGGCCGGCCGGCGATCCGGTGACTCACTTGCAGTGCTTAAACAAGGGAATGCCCAACCGCAACAAGGGCTGATTTCCTTAAAAGCTAGCCCTCAGATTTTCGGTATGGTCCTTCATCTTTAGCAAATAAAGGTCGCTTAGCGACCCAGTATTTTAGCCCCTTACTTCAGTGAGGGGTTAATATTTGCAAGCGATTTTAAAGTGCCATCGGCACGGCATAAAGACGAGCTCCTTTTCTAGTTATGAAGCCTGAATAAGAGCACAAGCCTGTGATATAGTAATTTTTCTTGGTCGTTATTCATCCGGCCTAGGGTATTGCTCTAAAACAAGAAGAATGGAGGGTAACACCCCTTCGGTATATAATAAAAAAGGTGCTAGGAGAAATCCCCTAGCACCCATTCTTTTAAACATTCTTTTTCCCCAGCGCCTCCTTAAGCAGCACTATGGGCCCCTCTATTCTACCGTAAACTCCACTACCTCCGTAGGCACACAGTTCGCGCCTACCCATAGCGAAAACTTACCGGGCTCTACACCCCATCCAGCTTTCGGCGACCAGAAAGCCAGCCGGGAAACGGGGATTTCCAGCGTTACTGTTTGCGTTGCGCCCGAGGCTAAATCCACCTTCTCAAAAGCTTTGAGTTCTGCTACCGGACGGGTGACGCTGCCAAAGTGATCGCGTACATACACCTGCACCACCTCTGTCACCGCAGGGCCTGCCTGGTGGGAGAGCTCTACCTGTACCGTGATTTTATCCTTGGCCGCGTAGGTGCTTTTGTCCAAGCTAGGGGTGCCGTAGGCTACTTCACTGTAGGAGAGCCCGTAGCCAAACGGATAAAGCGGCGTGTAGCCATCATCCAGGTAGTGGGAGTCGTTACCCAAGGAGCTTTGCCAGGCCCCGATTGGGATATTGTCAATGGATACGTAGTCTTCCGGTACGGCCGGGCGCCCGGTATTCTTATGGTTGTAGAAGAAGGGTATCTGCCCTACAGATTTGGGCCAGGTAACCGGCAGACGACCGGATGGATTCACCGCTCCGCTTAGTATTTCTGCCAGCGCAGGGCCTGCCATGGTGCCGGGGTGCCAGGCCATCAGTACGGCATCCACCTCATCCAGGATGTTGCCCACGGTGATAGGCCGGCCGGCCATAATCACCAGTACGATGGGTTTGCCTAGCTTGGCTAGCTCTTGGATTAAGGTCTCTTGCTCCCCGGGCAAGTCAATGTTGGCGCGGCTGTGGGCCTCGCCGGACAGGATGGCTTCTTCACCCCCTACGAACACCACCACGTCCGATCGGCGTGCTGCCGCTAGGGCATCGTTAAAGCCTGCTTTGGTTTTGTCACGGCTATGCGTGAGAGCAGGGCTATAGTTTACCTGGCCCCCGAATTGTTCCCGAAAAGCCTCCAAAGGGGTCTGGGCATAGGCAGAATCTCCGTCGAAGGTCCAGGTTCCTAGCTGCTCGCGGGGTGCATGCGCCAGAGGGCCTATGAGTGCGATGCGCTGCTGTGCTGGGGAGATGGGCAGTACGCTCTCCTCGTTCTTCAGCAATACCATGCTTTCGGCTGCAGCTTTTTGGGCTGCCTCCAGGTGCTCGGGTGCATAATCCGTCACCGGAATACCGTCAAACCCAGGGTTGTCAAACAAGCCCATGCGGAACTTAATCCGCAGGATGCCCCGCACCCGCTCGTCAATCTGGGCTTCCGTTACCTTACCTTCGGCTACCAGGTCTTGCAAGTTAAACTCATAGGCGGCACTCGTCATTTCCATATCGAGCCCAGCGTTGATGGCTGACTCGGCCGCAGCTTTTTCGTCTTCGGAATACCCGTGCGCAATCATCTCAATGATGGATTCCCAGTCGCTGACCACAAACCCATCGAACCCCCAGTTCTTGCGTAGCACTTCATCCAGCAAGTACTTATTGCCCGAGGCAGGTATGCCATTGAGTTCATTGAACGAAGTCATGAAAGTGCCTGCGCCCTCCTCTACCGAGGCTTTGAAAGGAGGGAAGTATACATTCTCTAGCTGCTCCTCGCTAAGCAACGCGGTATTGTAATCCCTACCGCCAATAGCAGCGCCATAGCCCACAAAGTGCTTGGAACAGGCCAGCATCCGCGTGCGGTCGCTCAAGTCATCGCCTTGAAAGCCCCGCACCGAGGCCCGGGCAAAAAGCTCTGCCAAGTAGGGATCCTCACCGGGAGACTCAGCAATGCGGCCCCACCGAGGGTCACGAGCAATATCCAGCATGGGGGCGAAGGTCCAGCGGATGCCATGAGCGGTGGCTTCCCGGGCTGCAATCTCCGCTCCTAACTCGATCAGGTCGGGATTCCAGGCCGCAGACTGGCCCAAGGGAATAGGAAAAATGGTTTTGTAGCCGTGGATAACGTCGCGGGCAAAGATGAGCGGAATGCCGTTAGGGCTTTCCTCCACCGCAATCCGCTGTAGTTCCCGTACATGGTCCTCATTGGTTACATTCAGCATGCTGCCCACACGACCTTCACGCACCGCTTGCCGCAAGGCATCAGAAAGGCCACGCTCACGTGAAGATGTGCCGCGTTGATTCAACTGGCCGATCTTCTCCTCCAGGGTCATACTTTGGAGCAACTCCTCAATTTTTGCCTCCTCCGGTGAAGCATTCGTGTTGGGCTCGGAGGAGCAAGCCCATAACAAAGAGCATAGGAACATCAGGGACACAAGGGAGCGCATATATGTAGCGGTGTTTAGGTGAATAAAAAGTTCACTTATTAAGTGGTGAAAATTTATGAAGAAGTGGTCATATACTTAGCCCTTAGAACCAAATCCCCATGCACCCTGAAATGATCCCGACCGCAAAAGCTGAGCTTGGACGTTGAAGTACCTGAAATTCTGCAGCAGATTCCCGAGTAGAGCTCTGCGGGGAAATCTCTCTGTGGTGTTCATAGGGGCGTGCCCAAAAGGATAATATACTGAACAGCCCCCTTACTATGGGTGGAGAATGAAGGCTTTGATGAATGAGTAACCGGTTGGATAGAAAGCAAGGTAGGAAGCTGCCCAGGGTTATGAAGAAGTTGATGACTTTCTAATGAGAACACTGGTGGTCTTACAAGTAAAAATTAAGTTTTTCTTCTTAAGCATGTGCGTAAGAAAAATACTATTTATGGTAGGGACTAATTGTGTTAATAGTAGGTTAATGTGGTTTCGTGAGGGATTTTATTCTAAGAATAGAGTGTAAGTTTTAGCAAGAAAGTTTAAGTATTTGGTAAGTTTTGCAGATATTGAACGTAATAAGCCTTTCAATACCTGCCGAAATGAAAAAGCCCATCGGAATGCCCTCAAGTGGCAGCGCAATCAAAACTATTCGCAACTTATCTAAGGATACTTTGGGTGCATTTGGTGACTACCAGGCCGCTCACGGTGACATGTATTGGCTTAATGTAGGGCCTGAATCCGGGGTGGTGATTACCAATCCCAATCTGGCCAAAATTGTATTGCAGACCGAGCAGCGCAAATTCCACAAGGGCAGGATTTACCATAATTTCCTCACCCTGCTTACGGGCAATAGCATCTTTTCTACCGAAGAAGAAGAGTGGAAGCGTAACCGAAAAGTGGTACAGCCGGCTTTTCACAAAACCTATTTGGATACCATCTTCACCACTATTTTCACAGAAATAGAACAGCATCTCAACGATCTGGCTCAGAAGTCAGGGAAGACCGTGGACTGGAATAAGGAGATGGTCAACCTTACTCTAAGTGTGGTGGCACAGTCCATTATGGGCGTGGAAGTGAAGATGGACATGAACCATCTGTACCGTACCATGGAAAGTATCCTGCACCACATTATCCTTTTGTGGCGCAATCCCTTTTACCGCATGACCCAGGGGCTCACCGGAGCCAAGGCCAAGGTGGCCCGTGACATCAAGTTTATGGACGATGTAATCTATGGGTACATCCAAAAGCGACAGGAAACCGGCAATGAAGGTAAGTTTGACCTGCTGGCCATGCTACTGGAGTCTCACTATGAGGATACTGGAGAGAAACTGCCCTTGAGCCAGGTTCGGGATGAGGCCATCTCCATTTTCCTGGCAGGGCATGAGACTTCGGCCAATGCCATGGTTTGGGCTCTGACCATACTGCAGGATCACCCGGATGTGGTTGAGAAAGTGCGGCAAGAATACGATCTGATGATTGGGTCCTCACAGCCTACCATGGAGAAAATAATGCGGCTACGGTATACCCGGCAAGTGGTGGACGAATGTATGAGACTGAAGCCGTCCGTATGGAGTATTAGTCGTAATGCCCAGGTTCCTATCAACCTGGGGGGGTACGACATCGCGCCTGGTACCGATGTGAGCATTGATATTTACCACATTCACCGGCATCCTGCCTTTTGGGAAAATCCAGAAAAGTTTGATCCTGACCGCTTTGGCCCTCAGCGCAGCAAGGAGTTGCATCGGCATGCCTTCTTGCCCTTTGGGGGCGGTCCTAGGATGTGCGTGGGTAACAACTTTGCTTACGTAGAAATGATGGCCATCCTGGGGATGTTCCTTTCCCGGTTCGACTTCCAGTTGGTAGATTCTGACCATCCTGCGGAGCCCTCCGTTACCCTCCGGCCCGTGGGTGAGGTGCAAGTGAGGATAACCGAACGGAACCGAAAAGCCCAATACTAAGGCAAAACAAGGCCTATTTCTATCCCACCCGTGGGTACACAGGCGCTACTGTTTCGTTCCTAAACGAAATAGCAATCGCTAATGGGTGGCCGATGAATAGCATTTATTCACGTTTTTTCTAGCTAGTATAGGTATCAGTAACCGAGTGTGCTGGTAACTACTCAATGCCTTGTCTATAGTTTTTGCTTCCCCGCCTTCCTAGATGATTGATTTATAGTGATTTAACCTTATGGCGTGGTAAATAGACTGTGAGTGACTAAGTGGATAAAATATGTCAATATTTTTAGCTGGAATTCAATAAATATAAACATTCTAATGAATTGTTATATAATATAACCATAAGCCAAGCGTTCTTCGTATACTTGTTAATAGAATGATAACAAATTGATTGTTTAAGTTAATTTACATACACACTCAAAAATGGCTATTGTACTAGAGGAACCACAAGTAGGAGCGCAGGTATTTAAGACGCGCGTGGCCACTATGGAGGAGTTACCCATTCAAGAAGGGTACTTGATTACATTTCGCGGTGAATTGACCCTGGCAGATTATCAAGAGGTATATCCCCGAGCATTAGATATTGTAGTCGATACAGGCTGGAAAAAGTTGGTGTTCAACATGTTGGAGATGACCAAGGACGACATGCAAGGTCGTGCCTGGTATCTGCGCCAGCATTTACCAGAAGTATTCAGGAAGGTAGGAGACGGCTTCCGTTGTGGAGTGATTCAGCCGACTTCGTCATTCCAGCGGTTCGCCTTGGGTTTGGTGATCAAAGGCATCCGAGCTACCGGAAAGAAAATCGAAATCAAGTTCTTCGATACGGAGCAGGAAGCGGTGGATTGGATTTAATCCATTGCAGCTTTTTCCTGTGGAGAGGCCATGTTCACTGATTGAGCATGGCCTTTCTGTTTTTAGTCAAGCTTGGGGCCATTACAAATGACCTTTCCTGAACCATCCGGGCCATGCATTCGCGGGATATTTTGGTTTTTACCTGGGTTGTAATTGTATTTTGTGGCGGTCCGACTTATTTACCACCTTCTAGAACCGTTTTTCCCCCCGTCATAAGATTTTCAATTGAGTACCTTAGCTGCTGAAATCACGTTTTTACCATGGTGGTAATCTAACCTTTAGAGTACCACTTTCAGGCTTGATCGCCTCTGATTTTGAAGTTTCTAAGCACTGCATGCGACCAATAGCATCCAGATTGCTTCAAAAGTAATAGAAGTGTAGTTGATTGACCCAAGGCACTTGGTCGTGATTGGGCACCAAAATTCACCCCATAAAGATACTTTACGGGGTGTTTTTTTGTCTTCCAATAGGTAGCTTTCCAGCATGAAACTAAATCTCCAATGCTACCCTCTATTAGGAATCATCAGCCTTGTTCTCGCTACAGGCTGTAGCCCATATGCGCTACAAACTGCTCGTACTACACCCCAAGGTGAATTTTCTGTCGGCCTTGAAGGCACCTCTTGGATAGACACCTATCCTTTCTGGTTTGGTGGTAGTGACCCGGCTGAGCTGAGCAACGGTTTTCCGCAACTCGGAGTGGTAGCCCGCTACGGAATCACTGACAATTTCGATGTAGGACTACATGCAGGAGCTTTCTCCTTCCCTCATGTGGATGTAAAATACCGCTATGCGGGCACGAACGATTCGGAATGGGCGCGCAGCTTGGGAGCGGTATTGGGTTTTGGTGGAGATATTGGGGCCTATGCTAACCACCTCATTAGCTACCATCCTAAAGACAACTTGGCCTTCTACAATTCCATCCAGGCAGGCTATGCTCCCAGTATTGAAGACTTTGTGCAGGGAACAGTAGGGCTACGCTACGGCCGGGAATGGGGCTTTTTTGTGGAGGCCGGAACCATTGTTCGGCCTAGGAACGAAAATGTGCTGTTTAACTACGGAGTAGGATTGTCCGTTAACCTGAGCGCATTCAAATAGCCACCCTAAACACACTGTAATCACCTTCACTTCGTGAAACCGGGCATCCTTAGGACCATATGGCAGACTCCTCAACCGCAGCCTACAGGTTGGGTGCATTTGGCCATACCTACCCTGGTGGTTTTGTTTATACTGGTGGTTTTAGCCCCTTTTGGTTTTGATGAGCTTACTTTAATAGACCGAGGTATTGTAGCTGGGTTTATTTGCTCTATTACGGTCATTAGCTCTCATATTCATTTGCTGGTGGCCCGGCGCCTGGCACCCGCTGCGCTCAACCCAGAACGTTGGACGGTGGGCCGGGAGCTGCTTTACAATTTGTATGATTTTTTCCTGATTGGCCTCTGGAATACCCTACTGGTTTGGTTGTTGGAGGAAGGAGCCCCGCCGCTAGGCCCTTTGTTTTTGGAGATGCAATGGCATACCCTCCTCATTGGTATTCTCCCGGTATTGGTCATGATGGGGGTGCTCCAGGTACAGGTGCAGCGCGAACAGTTGGCCAAGGCTGAACAGCTTTCCCATGCCTTGCAGGATACCGCACAGGGTACCCAAGTGCAGTTGGTTACTCTTACAGCTGAGAATGGGAAACGAGAGCTGCAACTGCCTGCTGATGCCATCCTGTTTCTGCAAGCCGCCGGTAACTACGTGGAGGTGTGCTATGAGTGGGAAGGCCAAGCCACTAAGCATTTGGTTAGAAACCGACTGAAGGCCTTGACCGAAGAGTTGCCTGAAAGTAGCTTTTTTACCACCCACAAAAGCTACGTGGCTAACCTGCAACGAGTAGCCCGGGTAGAGGGCAATGCACGCGATCTGAGACTGCATCTGCGCGGTACCCCAGAGCAAATCCCCGTTTCACGTAGCAACGCCCAAAAGCTACAAGCCCGCTTAGCAAAGTAGCTACGGTCATTGATTTACGGCAGATGAATTCCTATTCCCCAGATTTCGGTTTGATCCCAAACTGGCACAGGAGTATTGGATAATAAAAATCTCGGTGCTCTCTGAGTCTACTTTGCGACCTCTGTGTTCCCTACTCATGACTATCTAATGTAATAGGCCTCCAGTGATTTGAAGGGTTCTCCTTTGATGATTGCCTGTAGCCCATTGAGCCCAAGGGGCTGCCCGTTGGCACCAAACCCACAAAAAGAGCCATCTCTTGCCCATAAAGGCCGTTCTTCCCAACAAAGAAGAATCGCATGACAACTAACGCACTCACGGCAGGTAGTCGCCTGGCCTCACTTGATGTTATTCGCGGCGTGGCCGTTTTGGGCATCTTACTGATGAACATCCAGAGCTTTGCCATGATCGGTCAGGCCTATTCCAATCCTACCGCCTACGGCGACTTCACGGGAGCCAATCGCTGGGTTTGGATCCTGAGTCATGTATTCGCTGACCAAAAATTCATGACCATTTTTTCACTGCTATTTGGTGCTTCCATGCTCCTTATTATCCAAAGCGCCCAACGCAAGGGGCAGTCGGCCCTTCGGTTGCATTACCGTCGAAACTTATGGCTTCTACTTATCGGACTTGCCCATGCGTACCTCATTTGGTATGGTGATATCCTCACTCCCTATGCCATTTGCGCTTTATTGTTGTATCCGGCTCATAAGTTGTCACCCAAAGCCGCCTTGATCCTCGGCGTTATCTTATTCTCAGTAGCCAGTATGTTGGAGCTTGGGCTTGGTTTGAGTATGCCCTACTGGCCCGAAGAGGTTACCCAGTCCATGCAAGGCAATTGGTTGCCAGATCAAGCTCAGGTCCAACAGGAAATAGCCGCCTACCAAGGAAGTTATTTGGATCAGTTGACCATGCGGGTATATACCGCTCTGGCGCTTCAAACCACTTACGTGCCGCTACATATACTTTGGCGGGTATTGGGGCTGATGCTGATGGGCATGGCCTTGTTCAAAACCGGCTTTTTAGCGGGTGGTTTACCCACTAGCACCTACCGCAATGTCGCTTGGGGTGCCGGACTGCCAGGGTTGGTTCTGGTGGTGATTGGAGTAGTTGGCCATCTGCAAGCAGATTTCGATCTCGCCTACTCTATGTTTTTGGGAGGCCAGTGGAACTACTGGGGTAGCCTGGGTATGGCGCTAGCCTATATTTCATTGATTATCCTATGGGTCAAAAGCCAGCAAGGGCAAGCCTTTAAGGCCCGGTTGGCCACGGTTGGCCGCATGGCTTTGAGCAATTATCTGCTCCAGTCGCTCATCGCAGCTTTCCTTTTCTACGGCTTGGGCCTATTTGGTGAAGTGTCGCGCGTAGGGCAGCTACTGATAGTACTTGGTGTTTGGGGCTTGCAATTGGCTTACAGCCCCTGGTGGATGGCCCGCTTTCACTATGGCCCCTTTGAGTGGGCTTGGCGTAGCCTTACCCAAGGCAAGCGGCAGCCCTGGCGGAAGCTCAAGACCGCAGAGGCTGCATAATCCTTCGAGCCTTACCTTTTGCATTGCGTCAAATAAGGCATGACCAAGCCGCTGTGCTGTCCACTGCCTGCCAATACAAACCCTTTCCACGTTTTTCTGAAACAATCTACGGACTAAGCAGGTATCTGGTGGAAAGGCCACTACTTTGGTGGCAGTATGAGGTAACCCTAACCTGAATATTTTTTCATGGACACCCCGCAGTATACTTTCGATGACTTTTGGAATGCCATCCTGGCCAGTACCCCTCAGAAACTGGATGAGATTTTGCAGCAACATCCGGAATGGGTAGACCGCCCGGATGTCCGCGGATTCCCCCCGCTGGTGCTGGTAGCTTATCGCAACCAAGTGGAGATGCTGGAAGTGCTGGGTAAGCACGGAGTAAACCTCAACGAAGTAGATACCCAGGACAATACCGCCCTGATGGGGGCCGTCTTCAAAGGCAATCAGGAGGCAATCAATTGGCTATTGGAAAAGGGAGCGGATGCCAATCAGCAAAACCCGGAAGGAAACAATGCCCTGTCCTTTGCTTACAATGCCCAAAACCAAGCAGCCTTTGAGGCGTTATTGAAGTACGGTGCAGATCCTACGCTCACCAATCCGGCAGGAGCTTCATTGGCCAGCCATATTCAAGCTCATGGGCCAGACTGGGCCACAACCCTTCTGGAGCAATACGCGAAGTAGATCTTCGCTTTTTTGAGCCATCCTTGGCTCAGTAAAAAAAGAAAAGCCCAATGCAGCTGCATTGGGCTTCGTTGTTGTTTCGTTTACTTATGCTGTTAGTCTACCCACAGACGAGTGGAAATAGGGTGGCTGCCCGCCATACCTTGCAATACATACAGACCAGAAGACAGGTGAAGCTCGGATAACTTGAGCTGGATCTCGTTGCCTTGCACTTCATGGGCTACCTGATATTGTTGGCCAGTTGTGCTCACCAACAGGAAGGTCATTGAACCACCATTTTCTAGATTAGGTACCAGCAAAGTAGCATCCTGACCAGTGGTTAACCGGGAAGGATACACCAGAAAGCGGCCGCCATTACCTGCTTTTACATATACAGATCCGGTAACTACCTCAGCCGTGGTGCCGTCGTAATCCGTCTGAGTAAGACGGTAGTAGTTGATGCCTGGTGCAGGGTTAGGATCAGTAAAAGAATAGGCTAGCTCTACCTGAGAGTTACCACTACCTGCTATTTGGCCAATTTCTATGAAATGCTGATTATCCGTAGAGCGATAGACGGTGAAGAAAGCATTATTCTCCTCGCTAGAAGTTATCCAGTCAATTTGCGTTTGGCTACCTACGGCCTCCATAGAAGCGGTAAGCAAAGTGATGGGCAAGGCCCCACATACACTACCACAACAGCCGCCTCCGCCACCATTACGGATTCCGAATTTGATTTTGGAGGCACCCTGAGCATCAGTTCTGGAACTACCACAGCGGACAATTCTA
>JBCBHI010000029.1:0-14997 GCA_038525885.1 Bacteroidota bacterium | reverse complement strand
GTCACATCCGTTTCTATGGTAAGGGTACCTTCTATCGTGGCCGTATTACCCACGGTAGCGGCATCGGTAGCAAACAGCGGAAGAATAGCAGACTCTACCACGGCGGTGGGCACCAGAAAACCATCCGTAATGGTGTAGTTGTAGCCTTCTACAAAGTCAAAATCGGCTACTGCCCGGGTGGCATAATGGCCCTCTGCCGTAACTTCCAGAATGTGCCCACCGGGTTGTACAGCGGCAAACACCGCACGCCCATCGGCATCAGTAGTGGCAGATTGCGAGATTATTTCCCCGGCAGCAGCTCCTGTAGTATCAGTACCTCCAGCCGTATCTACAGAAACCGTAGTAAGGGTGACCGTGGCGCCTGCTAAAGGCTCCCCATTGTCTTCTACTACCGCAATGAAGCTGATGTACTGACTGGCGTCTAATTCTACAAGTTGTTGTTGGAGTTGCTGAGCAGGTGTAAGCTCTTCTGAGCAGGCATAGAACAGCCCCGCTCCTAGCATGAGCATAGCTGAGAATCTTAGTTTAGAAAACATTATTTTTAGTTAAAATTGGTTACTAGCTGAGATTTGGGCGCAATATAGAAAACACTACAGAAGGAGAGTCATATTCTCCTTAAAAAAAATACTATTTCTTATCACAGCGGCAGGGCCTGCTCAAAGAAATCAAGGGCATTGGCCCATGCTACCTGCTGTGCAGTCTCCTCCGAAAAACGGCTAGCGATCTCCTCCAGTACCTTGGGATAGAAGGTAGCGTCCTCGTGTTCTTTTAGATAAAAGGGCTCGCGGGCAGCCCGGGCTTCCGCGGGCATATCTTGCGTATAAAAATAATCAGCACCAAAAACCACAGAACTACCCAAGCCCAGGGAGTAGGCATATTCCACATGGTCATAAAGCCCTGCTGGGTCCGTGGGATGCATAAACTTACGCAGAACATTGAGGCCAATGATCCCGCCACGTTCTGCCAGGGCCTTTGCCAGGTGGTCGGGCAGATTTCGGGGTTCCTGGCATACTGCCCGGTAGTTGCTGTGGCTCGCAAGCACGGGGAGTGGATGGCCTTGCTTATCTAAGTAGGATAATATGGTTTCTGCCAGCTCGTCACTGGTATGGCTGAAACAAATGGGTACCTGGCGTTCGGCTAAGGCATCTACCAGGTACTTGCCGTCCTCGGTAAGTGGACCTGGCTCATAGTTGCCCCCGCCAAACCGGTTGCCCTTATGGTGGGTTAGGCTGATGTAAGCAAGCGGCCCGGTCAGTTCCAAAATGCGGTCTAGGTTGGTAACGGCATCTGCCAGGGGCTGCTGCTCATTGCATAGGCCGGCAGCACTTTCAATGCTCGCCACCATGGTAATCTCCTCCCGGGTAGCGGCCTCTTCCCAGCTACCAAGCTCACTGGCAAGAATGATTTCACCTGGATACCGGCTAGGTAGTTCCTTAAAAATGCGGGCCTGCTCTAGAGCTTCCTCAGGACTCTCGGGCACCACATCGGTGAATATCGCACAAACCTGCCCTTTCACTCCTCCGGCACGCAGGTAGGGAAGTGAGCAAGCCAACTCAGGCTGGTTCAAACTTCGGTCCTGATCGCGTAGCAAATACACCAGTAGGTCGCAATGGAGGTCAAAAACAGGTAGCATATTCATAAAAAGTTTGGGTAATCAAAAAGGCTATCCCTGCATGAGGGATAGCCCAAAAAGTATAAGGTAAGGTTAGTCTCTGTTTACCAGGAAGACCGCATTGGCCATCATCAGGTGGCCATTGCGCCAGAAGGCACGGAAAAGGGGATTGTCTACAAAATAGACTACGGCCCCACTACCCTTGGACTCTACTCCCAACACCAGCGACTCGCTCAGTTGATCGTACAGCTGCTCACCTACATAGCCCGCCCGGGGTTTACCGTCGCCTGCGATGTAGCCTACATTCCAGCCATTCTCCATGTACTCGAAGGCTTGGCTACCAGTCTTCAGGCTGAAGTAAGTGTCTCCGTAGCCGAAGGCCAACGGATGAGAGTTGTCCAAAGAAACCTCATAAATAGACCCTGGATTGAATCCTTTTACAAACTCAGCTTCCTGGTCAGCATAGCGGCGTAAACGGTCGCGGTAGGCCTCATCTTCATCCTCCTCATCGTCACTGTCTACCCCTTTACGAGCCAAGCTAAAACCATCTTGCCCGGCGAGTGCTCCTACCGCCCGGCCTAGGGCAATGGCCGTACCGCCTTCGCGTACCCAAGAGAGGAGTGCTGCCGCACCGCCGTCACCAAAGAGGTCCCAATAGCCCCCTTCGGGCAATACAACTACATCGTACTCGGACCAATCCACTCCTCCGGCATCACTGGTATTGATGCGCGTAACCGGATAGCCCAGCACTTGCTCGAAGTAATACCAAGTCTCGCCGTGGTTGAGCGAGGACGTACCCTCACCACCCAACACCGCAATGCGAGGCGCCGTGAGCACCTTCACCGAACCTGATCCAAAGTCTTTTCCCCGAACTACCCAACCGGTATTGGTTTCACGAACCACCCGGCTGTGATCCGTAAGGGGCTTTTGCACGGCCTTGCCAAACGACTCACCAGGAAAGTCAGGATTATCCGCCCGGAGCACAATGATGGACCCCGCTGGGTAATCATAGCCACCCTGGGCAAAAGGAACTTCGGAGAAACGAACTTGTAAACCTGCCTTCAGCCAGCCAGCCAGCACTTGGGCATCACGCAGGTCTTTCCAGGGCAGAATGTATCCATAGGGCGCATTGGGGTTGAAAGGAGGCACTTCCACCCCAGTGCTCATCCGGCCTTGGCGTTTGCTTGGGGCCGACATCGTGTTCTCTACAGCATAGGCCTCCAGTCCATATACATAAGGTAGCGCCCAAGCAGTAATGTCATACGTAATGGGGGTACTCAGCTTGGTAGTAGGCTCAAATAGAGCACGCACCAGCCCACCGCGGGCTTGGTTGGCAGGCACGATCAAGTCACCCTCGCGCACCGTAAACTTCTGGGTGCTGTTGGTTTGGTAGGAGAACCCCTCGGCATTTTTATTTCCGTCGGCAATCCAATAGTCTATGGCCTGCAACTGCAAGAAATCAATCAAGGCGTTGCCTTTGTCTCGTTGTCCTTTGGCAGGTATCACGTAGGTTTTGTATTGTGAACCTACCCCCTTGGCCTGATCCTGGAAGTATTTACCAAAGTTGTCGATCAGGTCGTCTGCATTCTGCGAACTCACCTCAATAGTACTCAGCCCGGTAGTATGGTGATGAGTCAGTCGGTCAATCAGGGTTAGGGTGTCCTTACCCTCAATGTCAATGGCCAGGCCAGACATTCCGTGGCCGGCCTGCTCGTAGGTCATGCCAATGGCTCCGTTGAAGGTAGGATAGGTATCACCGTAGCTGGGATACAACAGATCGAACACCTCCCGGGTAAAATACAACCAACCCTCCTGGTCAAAATACCGCGCATGATTTTGGCCAATCTTGGTCTGAAAATCCCGCTGAAAATCAGTGATCACATCATGAAAGGGTTCCGCTGCCGGGGCAAAGTAGTAGGGGCTATTGATAAACTGCTCATGGAAGTCTACGTGCACGTGGGGCATCCACCTTTGGTACAATGCCATGCGCCCCTGGGATTCCACTTGGGTCTGCCATGCCCAGTCACGGTTCAGGTCAAACAGATAGTGATTGGGCCGACCACCGGGCCAGGGCTCACTGTGCTCCCAGGCTTCAGGATTGGCATTCGCGGCAAACCCATTAATTTGAGTATTCCAATGGGTATAGCGGTCCCTTCCGTCAGGATTTAGACAAGGATCAATCACCACCACAGTATTATCCAGCCAAGCTTGTTGGGCAGGATCCTGGGTAGTGGCTAGGGTGTACAAGGTGAGCAAACTTGCTTCTGAGGCACTAGCCTCGTTACCGTGTACATTATAACTAAGCCATACGATAGCCTTTCGAGTGTCGGCCTCTTGGGCCATACTACGCTTCAGATTATCTGTACGGATGGTCTCCAAATTTGCATGGTTGGCCGGGCTGGTTATGTATGCTACCAACAAGGGACGGCGTTCGTTGGTCTGTCCGTAATATTCCACCTTTACCCGGTCACTATTGGCTGCCACATGCTCCAAATAAGCGACTATCTGGTGGTGATAGGTGAACGTGGTACCGAAGGGGTAACCCAAAAATTCGGACGGACTTTGGACCTGAGCCCTACCCGAAACAGAAAGGAGCCCCAAAAGGGACACCAAAAGGAAACGCTTCATAACTTATGGTCTGATGAAGCGATAAAATACGGATTGCCCTTGCCTCTTCCAATGGCTACTTGAGCAAGGGTGCCAACCCTACCAGCGGTGGTAGGGGTCTGTTCAAAAATACCCATACATCATGCAACGAAACCTACTAATCTTTTCTGCCTTAGTTATCCTGGGAGCCAGCGCCTGTTCCTATAATAACCCCAGCCCTGGCTTGTGCCTGGACGGCAATTGTAGCTTTTACTTTTGGGAGGACCTGGAAATGGGTATCACTAGCCAATGGGACGATTATCTGATGGATACCCTACCTAGGTATCACAACTTTGCTGCTGGTAACCAACGCGTATTTATCTTCGAGAATGAACACTGGGAGAACCCCGCTGTGGCCGATGATGAACTTACGGAGTACTTCCGTTTTCAAGTACCCATGAACGCCGATGATTTTGTACTGGCAACCACAGAAGATTTGGCTAATGCACAGGTAGGCTTTTTCAGATCTTGCTCCTGTTTTATCGAATTGGATTTGCCCACCGAGGGCCGCATAGTAGGAGAACGGGTGGGTAAAAACGTGTTTAAGGTAACGGTAGACATTTCCTTCGAAAGTAATGGAGAACAGCAATCCCTTACTTTCACCCGTCGTATGCGTTATCAAAAGACACCTGATTGGGTGTTCAACTAAACCATGAAAGCCCGCTGCCTAGTTTTTGGCTCTCTGGCTCTGTTTTCCGCCTGCCAACTCTTTCCGATCACGGCTGAGGAGGCAGAGTGCTCCGTAGACAGGGTTGGGCCCTTTGCTGGGGATTTGGAGCGATGTGACACCGGAGATTGCGCCCTTAGGTATTATGAGAATCGGGAATTAATCCCTCAAACCCCTGGCAACTCAGCACCGGATTCCCCCACCAGTTTTGCCTTGGTGGCGGGTGAATACCGGGTCTTTGAGTTTGAAAAGGTCCACGAGGACGACTCCCTAATCGCAGATGATGAGCTTACGGAATGGTTCCGGTTTAAGGTCCCCATGGACCAAGCGGACTTTGTAGTTTGCTTGGGCAATGAGGACTACCCAGACTGGGCCTATTGGTACTGGCTATGCTTCTGCCCTGAGTCTACCTCAGCCGTCTCCGGTTTCATTCAGGGCCAGCGCCTATGCAGCAATACCTACGAACTATCCGTAAGCCTGGAATGGCAGAACATGCTAGAACAGCCAGAAACCCTCCAATTTACCCAAACCTATACCCTGGCTCCCTAAATTTGTGGCACCTTTGCCCCTATGGCTAGTGCCCCCTTAGAGATTCTCCAACTATTTCGCAAGCATTACCCTCCGGCAAAGCTGAGCCCCGAGGGTTGGATCTTACTGCCCAAACCTGAGGTAGCGGTAGTGTACCAGCCGCTACTTCCGCTTACCGCGGATTTGGCCAAGCCTCCGCTGGTTCAGGTGCCCGATTATCTGGAGGGGTGGAGTACCCGCCAGCTATGGGAGGACCACTGGCTATATAAACGCACCATTGTACAGTCGCGGTTGCTTTCTCTTATTGGCCACACGGAGCGAGTACACGGGAGGCAGACCGAGGCCCGCCGGATAGACCAACCTATGGCCAAAGAATTCCTGGACCACAACCACATACTGGGCGGTACCAAGGCCAAGTTCAAATACGGCCTGTTTCGGGGAAACGAACTGCTGGCCGTGGCCACTTTCAGTGCTGGCCGCACCATGACCGAAGCCGGCAGGGAAGGACGTAGCTACGAACTCATCCGCACCTGCAACCGCCTGGGTACCACTGTGGTGGGCGGTGTGAGTAAGCTCCTCAAGGCCTTTGTGCGCGAGCAGGCACCGGACGATATTATGACCTATGTGACCCGAGACTGGTCTGAGGGGGGTATGTACGAAGCCTTGGGTTTTGAGCGGATCTCCAATACGGAACCCCAATGGCTGTACACCGACCCAGCAACTCACCAAAGAAGGTTTCTGCCCCGGGAAGGAAGTCCTCCTGCAGGGGCCAAGCTCTGCTGGTATCCTGGCAATGCTAAGTTTGTGAAGAGGCTGGGAGACGACTAGTCTACCACCTTAACCTTGAGGGGGCCAGCGCCCACCATAAATCCACCTACCTCTTCAATATTCACGTCCAATTCGTCAAAAGTGCTGATGCCGGTGATATTCACATCAATCTCATCCAAGGCATTCAGTCGGACATTGATGCTGCCGTCGGCATTTACCGGAACCAAACCGTAGGGACTATTGGGGTAAACAGCCGCCGGCTTCGGCTCATCTGCGTAGGCCTTCGGGATGATTTCCAGCTTACTTAGGGACAAAAAGGTAAGATTGAGAGCAATGACGGTAAGGAGAATCTTGGTCCAACGATCAGTTTTCATCGGGCTTGGGGTTTATGGGAAATACAATTGATTCTGGCGAGAATCATCATCCCAATACCACACAAATTTGATTCCATTTATTCTGTTCTTTTCCCTTTGAAGGGGATTAGGCCTGGCAACCAACAACAAAAGCCCCTATCTCGGGGCTTTTGTTGTTACAAGGTACGTCCCTCCAACTATCTGGGAGGTCCATCCTTTAATTAGCTGGTCAAAACATACTGGTTGAGAAACATAAATTCTGCGCTGGTAAAATAAATCTGATTGAGAATAGTATCTGCGTGTTTTCTTTGAGATAAATAAAAATACACATTCCGCTTTAGGTATCCTTCCCATAAACAGGAGTCTGAGTGCCATTTGGGCTCAGTGTACAATCCTTGTGACCAACGTATTTGTTAACCCTCTCCAACATCCCTATTTCCCGATTTTATCCGTGCAAATCCGTCTAGGCAACGATCCTGTCATACTGCTTCCATTCCTCCCAATTCCCTCTCCTTGGCACTGCCTGATGGATTAACTTCGCGGCGCATGCGAACATTCATCCAAAAGTCCCTCCTCCTATCCTGCTTGGGATGCGCAGTATTCGGGTACGCCCAAGCGCAGTCAGACTCCCAGAACGCTAAGGATTCCCTGGTCCAACTGTCAGAAGTTACCATTACTGAGTTGGGCGGCTATTCTGCTGATTTCGGTAGCCCCGGGGGCATTGGTAAGCTCAATGCACGAGAGTTTCTGGCGGCCCCAGCTATTACCTTGGTACCCGTGATGAATACGATGGCGGGTGTGCGGCTGGAAGAAAGAGCCCCAGCCAGCTACCGGGTTTCTATCCGCGGTAGCTCCTTACGCGCCCCTTTTGGCGTTCGCAATGTCAAAATCTACTGGAACGGGGTTCCCCTAACCGAGGCCAACAATACCACCGCCCTCAACCTGCTGGACCTGGGGAATATGGATCAGGTAGAGGTCCTCAAAGGCCCTGCCGGAAGTAGTTTTGGCGCGGGCACAGGAGGAGTGATCAACTTCACCACCTTGAGCCCTGACCCTGGCCTGGGCCTTCGGGCTAGCTATACCGGCGGAAGCTGGGGCACACACCATGGCCGCTTGCAGACTAGTTGGGGGCAAGACCGCCTACGGTTAGAAACCCGCATCAGCCATTTGCAAAGCCAAGGGTACCGTGACCACAGCGCCTTGCAACGCACGGTGGGTCAGCTCAGCGCACAATATGCGGGGCCCGGCAAGCAGCTCTTTAGCCTGCACGCCTTAGCCACACAGCTGGATTACCAGATTCCCGGCGGCCTCAATGCCGGACAGCTAGCGGAGAATCCCCGCCAGGCCAGACCCCGAAGCGCTGACCAAAACAGCTCCATCGATCAAGACCGCCTGCTGCTCAACCTGGGGTACCAGGGAAACCTAGGCCCAATCCAACTTACCGCTAATACCTTTGGATATACTGGCACCTTTGAGAATCCCTTCATCCTGGACTACAAGCAAGAGCAGAATCTGGGCGGGGGGCTTCGTGCTGGCCTTAGCTGGGACGTACGCCCCATCTGGAATCTACAGCTAGGCACGGAACTGCAATACTCGGCGGACGAAGCTGGCAACTATGGCAACGTAGCCGGGGTCCGAGACACCATCCGCTTTGCCGACGATATACAAACCACCCAGTCTCTCGCCTATTTAGCTTCTACTTTGCGGCCCTGGCAGGGTTGGGAATTCACCGGGGGCCTCAGTGTAAACGCCCTCACCTATGAGGTGCTCCGCAGTCAAAATGCCTTCAACCCAGCAGACACCGGCGTTTTTCGTCGGGTGTTTACTCCCGTGCTGGCCCCTAGGCTTGGCCTAAGCCGCTCCTGGCCTGCTTTGGCGATGCACGCCAGCATTAGCTACGGTTTTTCGCCGCCCACCTTGGATGAGGTACGTACCAATGAGGGCAGCCTGAACGCCGACCTGGCTGCCGAACGCGGCATCAACTACGAGGCGGGGGTCCGCTGGCGAAAGGAAACCCGGGAACGGCTGGCCGTAAACCTATTTTTCTTCCAGCTAGAAGAAACACTCTCTACTTATACCAATCCTGATGGCGTAGTGCTCTTCCGCAATGCCGGGCAAACCCGCCAGTGGGGCTTGGAGGTACAAGGGCACGAGCGTTGGGCAGGCCCCCAATGGTCCTTGGATTACCGCTACGCCTACACGGGGCACTTTTTCAACTACCAAACGTACGAATCGCGCGGCACAGACTTTTCCGGCAATGCCCTCCCCGGCGTAGCCCCACACACGGTAAGTCACTCGCTGGAATCCAGCCTCTGGCAAAAGCTTAGTCTCCGTTTGCAACATAACTGGACGGACGCCATCCTGCTCAATGACGCCAACACCGAAAGCACCGAGCCTTACCACTGGGTGAATGCGAAAATTTCTTACCGCTGGTGGCGAAACACCACGGCCATAGAAGGGTTTGTGGGAGTAGACAACTTGCTAAATCAAGTGTATAGCCTGGGCCCGGACTTAAACGCCTTCGGGGGTCGGTTTTACCAACCTGCCCCTGGCAGAACTTTTCTTCTCGGGCTCACCGTTGATTTGAGGAAACCATAAAAGCGTTTTACCTATTACTATGTCATATCCTATTCAGGACATCAATCGCCTAATCCGGGAGCGCCGCTCCGTATTTCCCAAAATGTATACGGAGGAACCAGTGGACGAGGCCATCATCGAACAAATGCTAGAGAATGCCAATTGGGCTCCTACCCACAAGAAAACAGAACCGTGGCGGTTTACCGTATTCACGGGCGAGGGGTTGAAAAAGCTGGGCGATTTTCAGGCCGAACTCTATAAAAAGGTAACCACGGCCGACGGCACCTTCCTGGAAAAGAAGTATAACAACCTGAAGACCAAAACCCTGCTGGCCTCTCACATCATTGCTTTGGGCATGAAGCGTGACCCTGAGAACAAAATACCCGTGGTGGAGGAGCAAGCCGCAGTGGCTATGGCAGTGCAAAACATGCACCTAACGGCGGTAGCCTACGGCCTGGGGGCCTATTGGGGCACCGGGGGTGTTACCTATTTTGAGGAGGCTAAGGAATTCTTTGGGCTGGGCCCAGATGATCAGTTTATGGGATTCTTCTTTGTGGGTACGCCAGACCCGGAAGCCATCCCGGATAGCACCCGGGAACCCATTGCCGAGAAGGTAAGCTGGGTACGAGGTTGAGACTAGGTTAGTATACCTATTATCTGAGATCATCCCTTTAGCCTGGAAATATTTTTCCTTTCGCAGTTATTACAGGTCGCAGAGCGACTAGGTAATGTAGCCCCTTACTTCAGTGAGGGGAGGCAGATGATAACGTAATAGTAGTGCCAGCGGCACGACGGAAAGAAGAGGTTCAGCTCAAGAAAAATGTATGACTGGCACCGCCATCAGGAGTAGGGAATGATTCCTGATCCTTTAGCCACAGGCAAAAAAACAGCCGCTCCATGATGGAAGCGGCTGTTGTTATGTTCAAGTAGGTTCTGCTACTTACAAGCCAAAGGCTGCTTTCACCTGATCTACATAGTCTAGTTTCTCCCAGGTAAAGAACTCCAGGTCGCGCATTTCCTTGCGGCGAACTTCGGTCTTTACACCGTTTTCCTCAGTTACCGACACCACATTCACTTCTACCGCCTTGGTGTAAGACTCACGGCCCATATGTCCGTAAGCAGCGGTTTCGGAGAAGATCGGGTTCTTCAGTCCCAAGCGGTCAATCAAGGCCTTGGGGCGCATATCAAAGATCGCGGACACCTTCTCGGCAATCTCGCTATCGCTCAAATCCACATTGGATTTGCCATAGGTGTTCACGTTGAGCGATACAGGCTTGGCTACCCCAATTGCGTAGGCTACCTGCACCAAAGCCTCATCGGCTACCCCGGCGGCTACCAGGTTCTTAGCGATGTGTCGAGACGCATAGGCCGCAGAACGGTCTACTTTAGAAGGGTCTTTGCCAGAGAAGGCTCCACCCCCGTGGGCACCTTTGCCACCGTAGGTATCCACAATGATTTTCCGTCCGGTAAGTCCGGCATCCCCGTGAGGGCCACCAATTACGAATTTGCCCGTGGGATTAACGTGGTAAATAGTATTATCGTCCAGCAGCTCAGCAGGAATGATCTTCTTAATCACGTGCTCAATCACGTCCTCGTTGATCTTCTTCAGCATGGCATCATCAGCCGCCTTTTGGGCACTGGCACTGTCGCCATCTGGCTGGATGAAATCATCGTGCTGCGTAGAGATCACCACCGTATGTACCCGCTTAGGCGAGTCATCGTCGTTGTATTCTACCGTCACCTGCGCTTTGCTGTCTGGGCGTAGGTAGGGCATCAGGCTATTGTCTTCCTTACGGATTCTTGCCAACTCCTTCATCAACCGGTGGGAGTAAGCCAAGGCCATCGGCATGTACTCTTCAGTCTCCTTAGAGGCATACCCAAACATCATTCCCTGATCACCAGCACCCTGCTCATGATTTGCTGTTTCGTCTACTCCCTGGGCAATGTCCGGCGATTGGCTGTGCAGGGTTACCATTACACCACAGCTGTCTGCGGCAAACTGGTAGGAATCACTGTTATAACCTATCCGGTCAATGGTATCGCGTACCACATCGGGTACCTCTACGTAGGCATTGGTGGTTACCTCACCCCCTACCACTACCAGTCCGGTAGTACAGAAAGTTTCACAGGCTACACGAGAGTTAGGATCTTGCGCCAGCATGGCATCCAGGATGGCATCCGAAATCTGATCAGAGATTTTATCGGGGTGTCCTTCCGAAACGGACTCGGAAGTAAAAAGATAAGGCATATGGGAATGATTATGTATTCCAGATTGCTGATTTGCGTGCCAAAAATACACCAATTGGGGTCAAAAAGAAATCCAACAGGATTCATCCAAATGAAACCAACTGGATACCGACAAAAGCTAGCTATAGCTTAGAATAATTGAGGTTTTTGGATTCCCAAAAAACCATGCATCTTGGTGCTTCCCTACACTGATTGCAGCTAACCCACATGGCAAGCCAACCCAAACGAGCAATCCCTCCGGTATTTACCACTAAGGCTATTTGGCGGATAGGCATTATCCTCACCTTGAATATTGGACTGTGCATTTTTGTGCTTACTTCCATCCGGCAAATCAACCGCTACCAAGAGCTGCGCAGCACGCTGGATGAGGTACTGATTCGGACGGAACTCGCCCGGCTTTCTGAGCGCAATTTCCTTCTCAACAGTGCCATCACCGAGGAGTTTATCACCACCGGAGAGGACCCCGAGATTCAAGCCGCGCACCAGAACATTGACGAGAATATCGAAACCCTGGCGGGGCTCATGAGCTCTTCCTTGGTAGACCGGGAGGAGATGCGCGACGTGCTCGATTCCATTCGTACGCAGATGGTGATCTACCGAGTAGCTTTCGACCGCATCGTGACTTTGTACCAAGAGAAGGGATTTCGGGACTGGGGTCTGGAAGGCGAAATGCGAGCCGCCATTCATCACATCGAAGATTCACCCCTTCCGCTAGACCTGGAATATATGCTTATGCTGCGGAGGCATGAAAAGGATTTCCTGTTGCGCCGGGACTTAAGCTACGAGAAGAAATTTCAAGAGGGAACGTGGGCGTTTCGCAGCCACCTGGACCAAATGAGAAATTCGGCCAACCAGGAGGAGCTGCAACTCCTCATTGATACCCTCCTGTACTACGAGTCCATCTTCTACCGAATAGTGGCTATAGAGGAAGAGATAGGTCTGCAAAATGAAGAGGGCATCAAGGGCCAAATGAACGTTTCGGCTAGCATCATTGCTGGTTCGATTGAGAATACGCTTACCTACCTCAATAACCGGGTAGACGTGGTCACCCAAAACCTGGTATTGGCCATCGCCATCTTGTTTTTCATCAGTACCGCCCTACTGATATTCAGAACCATGAAAACCCTGCGGCAGGAGGATATCATTCACCTGAAAAACAAGGATTTAGAAAAAAGCAATGAGGACATTACGGCCAGTATCAACTACGCCCGGCGTATCCAGCAAGGTATCCTTTCGCATGCCCAGTATGTAACGGACATCTTTTCCGAGTTCCTCATTCTGTATCGCCCTCGTGACATCGTAAGTGGGGATTTCTATTGGTTTGCCCACAAGGACGAGAAAGTGGTAGTGGCCGTGGTAGATTGTACTGGCCACGGCGTACCCGGTGCCTTTATGACGGTACTGGCGAATGCCTTGCTCAACCAAGTGGTAATCGAAAAGGGTATTGATGATCCGGCAGAGATCCTGCATGAGCTGGACGAGCACCTATCGCGTATCCTCAAGCAAGGAGGTAGCGACCGCGCCGAGGGCATGGACATGAGCGTGCTCACGCTTAATGTACTAGACAACACACTGGAATATGGCGGAGCCAAAAGCAACCTGTACCTCTTTCAGGGGGATGACCTGCGGCAGGTGAAAGGAGATAAGTTCTCTATCGGTAGCCACAAACTCATCAAGGAGAAGCACTTTTCTACTCACCGACTACACTTACAAAAAGGGGACACGCTCTACCTATTCACGGATGGCTTCCCAGACCAATTTGGTGGCGAGGATTCCCGCAAATTCATGATCAAGAATTTCCGGGAATTGTTGCGCGACATTCACTGGCGCGACCTTGCCTTCCAAGAAAAAACGCTGGAGGACAAACTGGAAAAATGGATGGGCAAGCACAAACAGACCGACGATATCACGGTAGTCGGTCTGCGGTTGTAAAGCCAGCCGTCATTCCTCGGTAGAGTTAGGCTACCGGATGATGCGGATTTCTACCCTGCGGTTCTGCTGTCTGCCTTCCTCCGTTTGGTTACTAGCTACCGGGTATTGGGAGCCGTACCCCTCTGCCTTGATCCGCCTGCGGCGTATGCCGTGAGAGGCCAGATACTCGCGCACCACCTCGGCCCGGTCATGAGACAGCGCCAGGTTTTTGCGTTCCAGTCCACGGTTGTCCGTATGGCCGGCCACCTCCACCTTGATGTCAGCACAGTTTTGCAAAATTTGCACGAGCGCATCCAGTTCCTCAGCCGCAGCGGCATCATCCAAAAACACCGCCTGCGATACCTTGAAGTGCACCTTCTGCAGCACATAAGCGTCCGTCTGGGAGCAGTCGAAGGCAATGGTAGGAGCTACCGATGTTTGGGGTGCCGTAACCACTTCCTCCACAGGAGGATCCGGCGTGGCCGGGGGCGCTACGGGTTGGGGCCTCGGGCGGGGGCTTCGCCTCTTGGGCGCACCCAGGTGAAAAACGTCCCATTGCAAGCGCATGAGGAACTGCTGGCTGTTCACACTCACCTGATTGGTACCTACCACCTCCCCGTCCAGATACTGGGTGTAGGTCTGGGTGGCCAAATCACTCAAGGGAAAATGGTAGGCAAAGCTGAGCTGAAACCGCTTGCCCAGGTGCCAACCCATTTCCGGTGCTATCACGTAGACTGGGCCTTCGGCAAAGGTATTTTCCCATAGCGCTCCGGTACCGTCCTCTACCCAGTCCGAAGTGCCGGGGGCTACGTTGTTGGCGGTACTCCGGTACCACTCGGCCCGGCCACCTAACCGCACAAACAGAAAGGCAAGTTTCAGCGGCCCACGGAAGGCCCGTTCCACGCCAAAGTGCACCGCCTGCTGGGTGTAGGGCAGCTCCCAGGCGTTCAGGTCTCCGCCAATACGGGAACTGGCAAAGGGCTCGTTGTTTATAGCCGTATACACCACCCGGCTCAGGTCATACCCTGCCTGTATTCCCCACTGGCTGGCAAACCGATATCCCAGATTGACCCCCCAGTTGGTGGTGGCACTCGTGGTCACCTCATTGCCTTCGGCATCCACAAAAGGCTCTCCGTTTTCGTCCAGACTACCCACCTCCAGAAGCTGCGGGCCACCCAAAGGGTCTACCGAAATTCCAGAGGCACCGCCCAGGTCACCGCGCAAGCCCACATAAAAACCGGGCCGTACCTTCCAAGGCCTATTCTGCCAGGTAGTCAGGGGCTGTCCTCCACCCGATCTAGTGGTGCGCGGCGGCCGTGGATTCGAGGTATTGGAAGAAGAACCAACCGGTGGTGGTACTACGGGCGGTGGGGTCACTTCCGTTTCCTCCTTTTTGGGAGACGTTTCTTCCGTCTTCGGTTTGGCTGGCCGGGAGCCGCCATTTTGCGCCAGGGCTGGCCCAGCAGCCACGCAAAGAAGACACAACAGGATGGTTAGTATACGCATGAGATGGGACTAGAATCATAAAATATACGCATTCCTAGGCAATGGCTGTGCTAGATTAGGGGGGAGCTTCCCCCCACCCTTTCAAGGTCGCCCAAGGAATTGCTTTAGAATGCGTACTTGAAAGAGGCTATACCCACACCGCCAGTCCCCATGACCTTGAAAGGGTTTCTCCTCAAACCGAG
>JBCBHI010000028.1:0-15111 GCA_038525885.1 Bacteroidota bacterium | reverse complement strand
GGAACTGGTTCCAATAGGGTTCCCATTTGGTTTTTGAGGCAAGATCCAACTGCTGTTTCAAATGCTGAAGCCATTGTTCTCTTTGCTCCTCTGGCAGTACTTCCTTCAGGGCATTGGCCCAAGCTTCTATGTATTCGAAGGGCATTTGCTGCTCTACTAAGTGAGCCAAGAATAGGTTGGGATCATTTTCTACCCAACGCTTAAGGTGGGAGGCTACAACTTTTAATTCGTTCTCCTCATTGGAGGTCCTCAATACCGCTTGGGTAAGCAGTACCGTATAGAATCCGTGCATTTCTGCTAAGGGCTTTTCTACCACTTCTTGGGATAATTCCGAGCCAGACCGAGGCTGTAGACCCACAAAAGATTCTCTAAGTAAGTCAGACAGTTCTGGGTGATTGAGGTAGTAATCAATGGCTTGGCCATCCAGGGTATCTTTGGGATAGCGCCTTTCCATATCACACTCATGGTTTTGGTACCATTTGAAAACCACCTTCGAAAGCTTCGATTCATGAACGAAGGTTTGAATTCCCTGATCCATATGAACCTGCAAACGGTATGGGCTGAGCCACTTGAAGGTGACGGATATGGATAAGGCATCCTGATTAGTGAGGGTTGTGAAAAAAGAAGAACCTTCCTGCCGAACCACTTCCATCTGAAAGCGGTCGGCCTCCTGGCCATAGAACCAATGAACGGTTTGGTCTTCCTGATGGGCTTGAAGGGAGGGTACCCCACTTTGGCAGTAAAAGGTCATGCAATCTTTCCCCCGCAGAGCTTCCACCTCATACCAAGTACCTGTTTTAAAGGAAGCCAACAGGCTATCATTATTAGGCTCTGGCAGGGTAGGGTGTCCAAAACAGGTGCTTTGTGCGATGATGAGTGTAAGGAGTAATTGCCCGGTATAGATTCTATTCATTGAAAAGGAGCCTCTTTAGATTCGCAGGTATACGCTCCCATACCCTTGAGGTTAGTAAGGGAGCTTTACATCCTGATTCTGTGATCTATAAAGTAGAATTCGAATATATATTCTGGCAAAGCAAGTGAGGATTCCATTCGCCCCAAGAGCTAAGCAATTCATCACTAATCGCCTTCATCCGGCTTGATTTCCCTTATTCCAAGACTTCTAAGTAAACCCAGCACCACCAGCCAAGCACCTCCAATTTGAAATGCGGCATGTTCCAACTTGCTATTCAAAAAGAAGGTATATGTAGACTAGGAGGGTGATTGTCTAATCGTGTTAAATGAAGAAGGAATTTTATAGGCTAAAAATTCTTGGATAAGAGCCACTCACCCAAGTGGGTGATTTTTGTTTGATTGCCCAATCCCTCTATTACAGCACATTTTACTCTTGTAGGACATTCACCCCAAGTTTAAGCCCATCTACCCCATAAGCTCGGTTTTATAGCGATCACGCACTGGCGGATTTTACCTTGTTGGCAATGGTTAAGTCATTGATAATAAGATAAATGTAAAGATGGCCTTCTTACTTTTTGGCAAGGGTCGCCACCGGCTCCTGATTTTTCTGGTGGGATCAATTTCATTTAACATTTCATACAGCCAAACATTACAAGATCACTGGTGGGTGACTGAGGATAGCAAATCGATCTACAGCATTGCTTCCAATGATGATTACGTCTTTGTGGCTGGCAACTTCACCTATATAGGGCCCAATACCGGCAATGGTAATGTGGTTTCCACGATAAGTGGAGCGGTGGGAGAGTTATGGCCACAGCCCAACGGAACAGTATACGCAGCAGAACCAGACGGAAACGGAGGATGGTATATCGGGGGTGATTTTACCCAGGTGGGCACCGTTTCGGTTAGTCGATTGGCTCATTTACTTCCCAATAGATCCGTGGATGAAAGTTGGTTGCCCAACCCCAATAACATAGTGAGGAAGATAGTGCTTGATGCAAGTGGCCTGTATGTAGGGGGCAGCTTCCAAAACATAGCAGGTGCTGATCGAAATGGCATTGCCAGATTCCATTTACAGGACCACAGCCTGAGTAATTGGGATGCGGGTACCATGACTAACCCTTCGGTATTTGACTTATTGATCATAGGAGATGACTTGTATGCCGGAGGCAACTTTACTCTCAGTGGGCTACAACGGTTGGTGCGAATAGACACAGCCTCGGGAGCCGTGGACGGAAGCTGGACTCCTAACCCCAATGCCCAAGTTTGGACTTTGGCGGGCTACAACAACTCCCTGTATGTGGGAGGGCAGTTTACCCAAATATTTGGAGCTAATAATGCCAAATTTGCTAAGGTCGACATGGCAAACTCAACCCTACTATCTTGGGCCGATCTGCCGAATAACAACGTGTATGATATCCTGCTGGAAGGCCCCCATGTTTTCGTAGCAGGCACCTTTAGTAGGGTAGGGACGAACACTATTAACAGCGTGGCCAAGTTTGACTCAACTACTGGCACTACGGTTTCTCTTTGGGACATCAATACCTTCTCGCCCACAGCGGCCATTCACACACTGATTTCGGATGGAACTTATCTGTATGCTGGTGGGGCCTTTACCCGCGAAACCAACACGGGTGCCGATAGACTGCGGATGATCAAAGTGACGGTGGACAATGGCACGCTGGTGAGTGGCTGGGCCAGCCATGCTACAGGCCCTGTTTGGGCCTTGGCCAGTGATGGTACAGAGTTATATGTGGGGGGTGCCTTCAACAGTATTGGTGGGTACCTTACGGATGGCCTGGCTCGCTTGCATAGGACTACAGGGGCAGGTGACCCAGGTTTTGTGAGCAGCTCAAACAATGGTATCATTTACGATCTGCAGATGGCCGGGGATAGTCTTTTCCTGGCTGGGAGTTTTGGTTCCTTCCACAGTACATTTTCAAGACGGCGCCTGGCCTGTGTGAAAGCCAATACGGGAACCCTTGAGTTTTGTGATTGGGAACCTTCCATGGGTTCTAGCGGCATCATTTATGACATGGCCCTAGCTGGGAATCAGTTGTATTTGGGAGGGCAGATTTCTTTTGCTGCAGGTTCCCCTATAAATAATCTGGCTAGGATAGACCTTACGGGTAGTGCCACGGTAGATGCTGACTGGATGCCCAACGTTTCCGGGACGGTATTTTCCTTACTGCCTGATGGAGATGACTTATACATTGGCGGCTCCTTTTCGGACGTAGAGAGCAGCGGAATTTCTCGCTTGGCCAAATTGAGTACGGTCGATGTTTCGGTTTCCTCCTGGAATCCAAGCCTCACATCAGGCACCGTATACGATATGGCTAGTTTTGGCGATGAGCTATTCGTAGGAGGCAGTTTTGTACAGATAGGTGCTCAGAACCGTAACCGAATCGCACAGATAAACAAGGCAACGGGAGTAGTATCGGATTGGAACGCGAATTTGGTAGGCTCTCGGGTAAACGTAATGCAGATAGAGGATAGCTTCCTGTACCTTGGTGGGGTAATTTCGTCCGCTGGAGGCATAGCCGTGCAAAACCTGGCTAGAGTTACGGCAGCAACGGGACAGGCTGATGGCACTTGGTCTCCTGCTGCGGACGGTAGCGTGGAGACCCTGCATACGGTAGGTGGCGAGTTTTTCATAGGAGGATCATTCTCCTCCCTCAACTCCCGTACGTTTGGTAGTTTGGGTGGCTTTTCGTTTGGGTCCATCCTCCCGGTGCGTTGGGGTCCGTTTCGCGGTAAGGAGATGGGTGATGCTATATTGTTGCAATGGACCACCTACCAAGAGCATCACAACCAAGGTTTTTGGGTGGAGCGCGCTACTGATGGTCGCCATTTCCAAGCGTTAGGATGGCGCCCCTCACTCGGTGATTCGGGTACCCCGCAGCATTATCAGTTTGTAGATGAATCCCCGGCATTCAGAAACTATTACCGGCTTGTGCAATGGGATGAAGATGGAACTAAGGACTACTCCCACATCCTCAGCATAATGCCATCGCAGGATCTAGAGACTACCTTTCAACTTTTTCCAAACCCTACTGTGGATTCATTTCAAATCAGCAATGATACACAAGTAACCCAAGTACGGCTCGTGGATCACCAAGGCAGGGAGGTTCGTAAATTCGAAGCATCTCTAGGCTTACCTTTTGACCTGCGAGGCCTTCCGGCAGGAGTTTACCAAGTCATTGTAGAGACTACCACCGTGCCTGTAGTCTTGTTACTGTGCAAAACGGAAAGCTTGAGTCGCTAACTTATCACCCTCTTTTCCGAAAGTGGGCGAAGCCCGGAAAGGGTTTATCCTTATCGGAAGCCCTAAATTAGTTAACTACGCAGATACCAGCCGGACGCGACCCGGTCTGGCGCGACCCGGTCGAATGCATTTTGCAGCCAGGACCTCAACCCAATTTCATGGGCAACGCTGTAGGCTCTACAATCTTTTTCACCAACTCTACACGGGAGTGCACTTCCAGCTTTCGATAGATGGATTTCACGTGCGTTTTTATAGTGTTGACGGACACAAATGTGAGCTGGGCGATTTCCGTGTTGTTTTTCCCTTCTATTAAGAATTGTACCACCTCAAATTCACGTTCGCTAAGTTGGGTGAGTACCTCTGGATTGATGACCGGAAGGTCTGAAGACGTTATCTGGGCAGTATTTATCAGGTAGTTTTTTAGTTCCTTTTTGGCGCCGGCTAGCTCCTCACTTTGGTTAAGTAGTAGCAGTTCTCGTTCCCGCATTTTTTGGATAAAAAACCGACTGGTGGCAATGGAAAAAAACAACAATTCTATCATGATGCCGATAGCCGGACTATTTCCCGTAAAGATATTGGTGGGTAAAACGCCAAAATTGCTGAGCATATAGGGAAACAAGAAGGCAAAGTGAAAGAACCAGGCAAGGCTGTAGAAAAGCGCATTGGTGTTGCCTCGTCGCCACGATATAAGGCCTAATAATCCAAAGAAAATCAGAATGGGTTGAGGAACCACATTGTGAATGAGAGTTACGATACTGCCGCTGGCTACCAAGGGTAGACAGACCATGATGATGGGAAGGAGGTAAAACCATCGGAGATAGAGGTATAATTTGGGAAAGGTCTCCTTTATCCTCAAAATAGAAAAGCTATAGGCAAGGATGAGGAAGAAAGTAGCATCTACCAAGAACAAAATACCATACTGAAGCCACCATGCCGGATACCAAAAGAAGGAGAGCCCACCAAAGTGCGCGTTGATAAGCACGGATAGCAGTGTATATACGAATAGGAGTAAGTAGAGCCTTTGCTTTCGCATGAAAAACACAATAAGGCTATGCAAGGCAAATAGCAGAATGATGCCGATCACGATCCCATAAAAGACATACTTGCTGATTTGGCCTTGTAAGTAGTCCTCCTCGGAAAGTACCCTCAACGGAACTTCAGATAAAGTCTCGGACCGGGTCCTGAGATAAAGTGTATCTGAAGCCAAGGCAGCATCCAAAGGTAGGGCTAGCGACGTACCCTGCATGGGCCGATCCGCCATGGGTATCATCATACCCGTTTGGAAAATGAGCCCTTTATGGGGGTGGTATAGCTCCAGGGTATCTAGCAGGTGGTTGGTACATTCCAATACCCAGGGGCCAGTGTCGTCTACTTTGGGAGTAATCATAATCCAATAAGTAGCCGCATCGAAAGGGGAGGTATGGGTGGGGCGGCTAGAAGCCACAAACTGGCTCTTCTTTGATAATACTTCTGGCCAGGTGTAGGTATGCCCGGCATCTCGGAGCAGGGATACTTCCAAAGTGGGAGTGCTTGTTTGGGAGGGAGATGTGGAGCAAAATACGCCCTGATGGGTAAGAACAAAAAGTAGAAGAGTTGCTAGTAAATATCTTGAGTTTTTTCTCATCTGCGATCCATGGTCTCTGAACAGGACAAAAGGTAATAGAATACCGAGGTTGGCCGAAAATCTTACTTAGGCAACTGAGCCCTACCTAGGCATTTCACCCCAAACAGTCTGTTTATTACGCTTTTGGGCTGTTTTTAGGCCCCATCCCCCCAGGCCTGGCTGGTAAAGCAATTCATCCCAAATCCACACAATTGGCTACCTGAAACCTGAGAATCACCCCCTTGGGTGAGAACAAATCATCTAGTAGAAAGTCTACTTGCCTTCATAGAAACAATTGGATTTATGAGGGCAACTATACTTTTAAAAACAGTACTTATCATGCTCAGCCTAAGCATTCCAGGGTATGGCTTTGGGCAAGCTTTTGTTACCACTTGGAAAACGGATAACCCTGGTACCAGTGCAGACAATCAAGTGACCATACCTACTGTAGGTGGCGGGTATAACTATTCGGTGGATTGGGGTGATGGCAATACTGATGTTGGGCTTTTTGGCGGCATCACCCACACTTATGCTACCCCAGGCACCTACACTGTCTCCATTACCGGGGATTTCCCTAGAATGTATTTCAATGGGGGCCGAGACGCGAAAAAGCTGCTGACCATCGAATCATGGGGAAGCATTGCCTGGACCGACATGACCAGGGCTTTTAATGGGTGTAGCCATCTGGTGGTAAATGCTACAGATGCTCCCAACCTTACTGGGGTGCAGTCTATGCAAAGTATGTTTTCAAGGGCTACAGCCCTTACCGGAAACTTTTCTAATTGGGATGTATCTCAAATCACCAACATGCATTCCGCTTTTTCAGATTGTACAAATTTCAATGGTGACCTCTCTAGCTGGGATGTGAGCAAAGTGGCGCTTATGACCAATTTGTTCGAGAATGCGACTTCCTTTAATTCCGATTTGAGCTCTTGGAATACAGGAAACGTAGAATCGATGGAGGGGATGTTTGAGGGTGCTACAGCCTTTAATCAGGATTTGAGTAACTGGAATGTAGCCCGGGTGAAAAACTTCCGGGCCATGTTCAAGTTTGCTTCAGTTTTCAATGCTGATCTTTCTACATGGGACGTCGATAGTTCTACCACTTTTCTGGGGATGTTTCAAAATGCATCCAATTTTGCTAGTGACCTAAGCGGTTGGGACGTTTCTCAAGCTACCAATATGCTCTTTATGTTTTCCAATGCCAGTGCCTTTGATAGCGATCTTAGTGGGTGGGATGTGGGACTAGTAACCAATATGAACAACATGTTGGTGGGTAGTGCACTCACTCTAGAAAATTATGACCGCATTCTCGCTGGCTGGGCTGCATTGCCAAGCTTACAACCCAATGTGTTCCTTGGAGCATCTAGTAAATTTTCCTGTGCGGGTAATGCCGCTAAACAGGTATTGATCGATACCTACGGTTGGACAGTGCTAGATGCGGGGACCAATTGTGACGGAGCATTCATTTCTACTTGGAATACTACCCTGCTTAGCCCAACCAGCTCTTCGGATCATACCCTTAGCCTTCCGTTGGCAACCGGGGTTGACTATCATTTTACGGTGGACTGGGGTGATGGCACCAGCAGTTTGGTTACTCAGGCTTCGGCAAGCCATACCTATGCAACGCCGGGAGTGTACGAGCTCAAGATAACGGGCGATATACCTCGACTGCATTTCAATAATGGAGGGGACCGGGTGAAAATCACTGACATCAGTCAATGGGGAGTACAAGCCTGGACCACGTTTGAGCGCGCTTTTTGGGGTTGCGATGGCCTCGACATTTCGGCCATAGATGCCCCCAATTTGGCTAATGTATCATCCATGGAAGGTGCCTTCCGCGGTGCTAGCAGCCTAACGGCTTCTTTCTTAAACTGGGATGTCAGTGGGGTGAACAATTTCACTGATATGTTTCGGGATGCCACTTCCTTCAACGGCAATATCTCTGGCTGGGATGTATCGGGTGCTAGTCAGTTTGGCAATATGTTCCAGGGAGCCACCAGCTTCAATCAGCCACTGAATGCTTGGGACATGGGCTCGGCGTTGGGTTTGGCTTCTATGTTCGAAGGAGCCACCAGTTTCAACCAAGACCTCAACAGCTGGGATTTTGGCACGGCCGTGGGAGCAGTGGCTATGTTCAAAAATGCCACCGCTTTCAATGGCAATATTTCCTCTTGGGATGTGGGCTTTTTCAACAACTTCAGGGACATGTTTCAGGGAGCGACAGCTTTCAATCAGGATATTTCGGGGTGGAACATGGTGAGAGCTTCCAACCTGAGTGGGATGTTTCAAAACGCCACTTCTTTTGATCAGGACTTGGGCACTTGGAACATTTCCAAGGTATCCAACCTTGAGGATGCACTTTCGCAAAGTGGAATGAGCCTGCAAAACTATGACCGTACCCTCACGGGGTGGGCTATGCGGGAGACGCTGGAAAGCAACGTGACCTTAGGGGCTCTGGGGTTGCAACATTGTATTGGGGCCATGGCCATTGACTCCTTGGTAGCGAAGCATCAATGGACCATTGTAGATGATGGACGGCCTGCCAACTGCCCAGGTTTTTTTGTGACCACGTGGAAAACCGATAATCTCGGATCTACCGGATCAAATCAAATACATATACCTACGGCTGGGCCAGGCAATGGATACTCGTACTCCGTAAGCTGGGGCGACGGCACCTTTGACTACGATCTTACAGACGATGTGACGCATACCTACGCGCAAGCGGGTAACTATACGGTGGCGATAACGGGAGATTTTCCGGCCCTCTACTTCAACTACCGGAGCTTGGACAACGAAAAGCTTTTGTCCGTGGACCGGTGGGGCGGGATCGCTTGGCAATCCATGGAGAGTGCCTTTTACCGTTGTGCCAACCTAACCATTGACGCCACCGATGCACCAGACCTAAGTCAGGTATCCTCCCTCCAGGGGATGTTTCAGGACATACCCAATTTTCAGGCAGACCTTGGTCATTGGGATGTAAGTGCGGTTAGCAATTTCACGGCCATGTTCATGGGTGATACGCTCTTCAATGCAGACCTCAGCGCATGGGATGTTGGGAGTGCCACCAGTCTAAATGCCATGTTTAAGAATGCCAAAGCTTTCAACCAACCCTTGACCTCTTGGAATGTAAGCGCTGTATCGGATATGCAGGGTATGTTTCAATACGCGGTAGCCTTCAATCAGGATATTTCGGGCTGGAATACGGGAGCGATGCAGGATGCAAGTCAGATGTTTGAAGGGGCTATTGCCTTTGATCAAGATCTCAGTGGATGGGACTATGTCGATGTGACGGATTTAGCTAATTTCCTGGATAACAGCGCGGTATCCCCGTTGCATTATGACCTGCTGCTGGCCGCACTAATGGATGCTCCAATAAATAGTCCTATTACGGTAGGTGCAGCGGGTATTCATTATTGTTTGGGAGCGGAAGCCAGGAACCAGCTTATCTCTAGGGGGTGGACCATCCAGGATGCTGGCGAAGATTGCCAACCGCTGTTTGTAACTACCTGGAAAACAGATAACCCAGGTACCACCGAAGACCATCAGATTAGGATACCTACCGAAGGCGATGGCTACAACTACACCATAGCTTGGGGCGATGGACTAATCGAAACAGGGGTAACAGGAAGCATTACGCATGATTACGATGTACCAGGTAGCTACACCGTGCGCATTACCGGAGAATTTCCTCGGATTTACATGTATCAATCCGGCGGAGAGGATAAAATCCTGACCATAGAAGAGTGGGGCGATAACCCCTGGACAACCATGGAAAGGGCCTTTCAGGATTGTAGCCAACTCACAGTTCCTGCTACAGATGCCCCCAAACTTGCCAGTGCAAATTCACTAGCCAGTATGTTCAATGGCTGTACCATACTCACCGGAGACCTCTCCGGCTGGGACGTGAGTAGTATCGTTCATTTTCAGGGCATGTTTAGCGATGCCACCCTTTTCAACAGCGATCTCAGCGCTTGGGATGTGGCCAATGCGACCAATATGGGAGGGATGTTCCGAAATGCTGAGGCCTTTACCAGCGACCTGCGCGCATGGGATATAAGCGGTGTGGGCAACTTTTATGAAACCTTTGCGGGGGCAAAAGCTTTCCAAAGCGATCTGTCTGAGTGGGATATCAGTGCGGCCACGCAATTGCGGAGAGTATTTTTCAACGCTACTTCTTTTGATAGTGACCTCAGTGGATGGGATTTTGTTGGAGTAGGTCTAATGGATGATATGCTTACCGGGTCTGGAACAAGTGACTTCCATTACGACCAATTACTCGTGTCTCTAGCCAACCAAACAGGGTTGAGTGGTAGTGTAGATTTCGGTGCGGCGGACAAGTATTATTGCTTAGGTGAGACGGCCCGCAACTACCTGGTTTCTACCCTCAACTGGACAATATCGGATGCGGGGAAGGCGGCTACGTGTGGAGCACCCTTTGTCACTTCTTGGAACACCGAGCAGCCAGGTGCCTCGCCCAACGACGCCATTTCCATCCCCACCCGAGGTGCTGGCTATGACTACCAGGTGGATTGGGGAGATGGAAACTTGGAAGAAGGCCTAAGCGGGGATGCCAGCCACTCCTATGCGGTACCCGGAGACTATACCGTGCGCATATATGGAGCTTTCCCTAGCATTCATTTAAACCAAACGGGTGATGCCGAAAAAATTCAATCCATTGATCAGTGGGGAGATATCGCCTGGCAGTCCATGGAAAAAGCCTTTGCCGGGTGTACTCACCTGGAATTGGCGGCCACCGACGCACCTGACTTGACCGGGGTAAGCTCTATGGTGGGGATGTTCCAGGAGGCGGATTCCCTCACAGCTTCCTTAAATCATTGGGACGTGAGCCAAGTGCTACAGATGGATTCTCTTTTTCTGGGAACCGAAAAGTTCAATGGGGTTTTGAGCGACTGGGATGTAAGCCAGGTTACCTCTATGGTTTCCATGTTCCAAGGTGCAAAAACCTTCAGCCAGGATTTGCTATGGAATACGACTTCTTTGAGTGCCCTAACCCGTGTTTTCCAAGGGGCTGAAAATTTCAACGGCGATATATCTGGATGGGACGTGAGCGGAGTGAACGACTTTGCGTATCTGCTGGAAGGTGCCACCCAGTTTAATGGAAACCTGAGTAATTGGAACGTCACCCAAGGCACGCATTTCACCCATGCATTCTCGGGAGCCACTGCCTTTAATCAAGACCTGGGTGCTTGGGAATTGGCCAATGCCACTTTGCTAGAAGGCATGTTGGATGGTACAGCCCTTTCGGTACAGAACTACCGGAGTACCCTCACCGGGTGGCAGTCTCCAGAAAAAACACTACCCAGTGGCCTCACCTTAGGAGCCACTGGCCTGGAATATTGCCTTGGGGATACCAGCCGCAGCCGTTTAGCTAATGATTTGGGCTGGATGATCTTGGGCGATAACGCAAAAACCTGCGCCTCCGGGACGGACATCCTTTCGTTCAGCATGACCGAGCAGTCCTCAGAAGCTATCATCAATGCCACTGCTCATAGCGTAGAGCTAGTAGTGCAGGAGGGAACCTCCCTGGGAGCGTTGCTGGCGCAAATTGGATTATCAGACCAGGCCATAGTTTCCCCAGATACCGGACAGCTTTTAGACTATTCACTGCCCGTATCGTACGTGGTTACCGCCGAGGATGGGACCCAACAAGCATGGGAGGCCACCGTTTTGGAAAGGCAATTGCAAACCCTAAATATCGAGGCCCCAACCGAAGCTACCTATGGAGATAGCCCCCTGCCAGTTACCATCAGTACTTCCTCCGGTTTACCTGTTAACTTCAGCCTAGGTGATGGATCAGCTCTGGTTAACTATGCCGACGATTCCCTGCAAATCCTTGGCGTGGGTACTGTCACCCTGCAAGCCAATCAAGCCGGAAACCGCTACTTCGCACCCGCAGCGGAGGTAGAGCAGCTGCTGGAAATCGGCAAGGCCACGCTCACGGTGACCCCTGTGGACCAAGAGAAAACGTATGGTGACGTCAACCCCGCGCTGAGCCTAGGGTACAGCGGATTTGTCAAGGGCGAATCAGTAGATGCTTTGACTGCCGAGCCCTCGCTTTCTAATACCGCCACGCCCCAAAGCCATACAGGTACCTATCCCATCACACTTAGCGGAGGTGCTGCCGATAATTATGCTTTCCATTTTGTGGAGGGAACATTGACCGTATCCAAAGCAGATTTGCAGGTGGAGGTCCCCAGTGTCTCCCGGCAGTACGGAACGGAGCTTCCTTCGGTAGCTTTTACCTACACTGGGTTCTTAAACGAAGACAACGCTACCGACCTGGATGTGGCGCCTTCCTTGAGCTCGGAGGCAGTGGCTTCCAGCGATGTAGGTACCTATTCCTTACAATCCGTAGGGGGAGAGGATAACAACTATCGCTACGTTCACGGTACGAATGACCTCACCATTTCCCCCGCTCCGTTGTTGGTTATTGCTAACCCTACACTAACCACTTACGGGATAGCACCGTCTACTTTTACCTTCACTTACGAAGGGTTTGAGAATGGAGAGGACGAAACCGAGCTTTCTGCCCTGCCTACTGCCAATACTCAAGCAGTGTCAACTTCTCCCGTGGGAGACTACGCCATTGTCCCTTCAGGAGGAGCGGCTACCAACTATTCGCTTTCTTACGAAGAAGGTATCTTGACGGTGGGCCCAGCCACGCTCACTGTATTGCCCACGGCCGCCGGGCGAGCGTATGGGGAGGAAAATCCAGTGCTGGCCTATACCCTTACGGGTTTTGTGAATGGCGAAGATGAGGCCATGTTATCCGAAGTACCTTCATTAGCCACCACAGCAATCCCTGTATCCCCAGTGAGTGAATATCCCATTACCGCCATGGGTGGGGCAGCGCCCAACTATCAGTTGGAGTATGAAATGGGAACCCTCACCGTATCGCCGGCTACCCTTACTGTTTCTGTAAATAGTGCAGCTAGAGAATATGGTGATGAAAACCCACCGCTAGAATTCACGCTATCGGGCTTTGCAAATGGGGAGGATGAGACCATTTTATCCGAAGTGCCTTCATTAGCTACCATAGCTACGCCCGCTTCCTCCGTGGGTGAATATGCCATCACGGCTATGGAGGGTGCCGCACCCAACTACCAGTTTGAGTATGAGGAGGGAACGCTCACCGTACAGCCCGCTACCCTTACTGTAGGCGTGCAAAACGCTACCAAGGTGTATAATGAGGCGTTGCCTGACTTTCAGCTAAGCTACGGAGGATTCAAGAACGCAGAGGATGCCACCGTACTAACCGAAGTCCCCACCGTGGCAACGGCAGCCTCGGCTACCAGTGATGTGGGTACCTATACTTTAGTGCCCCAGGGCGGCTCGGCCCTGAACTACGTTATGGTATACACCGAGGGCCAACTCACCATCAGTCAAGCTGTAGCCACCATCTTGCTGGGTCAGTTGACCCAATTTGCCGATGGCTCGCCCAAGATGCCCGAGGTACTCACTTCACCGACTGGGCTTATGGTTCGGCTTACCTATGACGGAGCCTCCACCCCGCCTACTGAGGAGGGACAGTACATGCTGGTGGCTAGCATTGATGAATTGAACTATCGGGGCGATACCACGGCCATTTTCACCTTGGAGGCTAACCCTTTGGGCTTGAAAGTGGACCTACCTTGGGTAGTGTATCCCAACCCGACTACCGATGTAGTACGCATCGATACCGAAGAGGTACTACATCTGGAAGTATTCGATGTCTATGGTAGGTCTACGCTCATTACGGGAAGAAACCAAGTAGACCTACATACCATGCCTACAGGGGCGTATTTCCTACAGGTGAAAAATAGGGCAGGGCAACTCCTTGGGTTGGTTCCCATATCAAAGAAATAGAATGGATGAAGAGGACAAACACTATATACCTTCAACCACTGTAAGTTGCCTAATGATCCAATAGGTTAAGTTTACACCGAATTGCCCCAGCTCATTGAGGTGGGGTAATTTTATTTCTCTACAAACCAGATTCTAGAAAAATGGTGGCTACCAGAATCCAAGCTAGAGGCTATTGGGTGAGCCCCAGCTGAGGCAGATGCTTCACCTTATGATACCGCAGCCCGGCTTGAATACACTTTTTCAGCGGTTCTCTGGGTAGTTCCTCATCCATGCCGAATACCACAGCCCGATTTCCCTCAAATTTGAATACCTCAGGAAAGGCCGCTCGGAAGGAGGGTACCAGCAAACTAGTGCATTGGAAATACAAGGCATATTGGTCGGGTGTTTTCTCCTTCCAGTCCATCCTGATGGTAGAGCCATGTTTGGTAAGGAAACTGGGCTCCCCCCACTTTAGCGTTTCCTCCACTTTGGACACCTCTTCCAGCTCTTCCGCGGCCTCCAGCACCAAGGCTCTCAGCTCATCGAGCTTAGCCTGCACAGCATCAGGATACTTATCAATAACCAAGGCTACCTCGGGGTGGGAGGTAACTTCCAAGGGTGAGGTTGTAGACATAACTTTGTTAAAAATTAAGACGGCTTTTCGTCCAATTGTGCCAGTACTTGCTCCAGTTCTTTCACTGCCGGATCATAATAAGTTCTGGCAGTGTGCCGATTTACCCAAACAATATATCCATAGAAAGCCGCAAGGAATACTAGAATGAAAACTTTTCCGGGAAGCGTATCTGGCAGCCAGCTAGCCAGGGGAGAATCCCATGCATTCACATCTCCTATTCCTAGAATGAAGAGGGCGTTCATGGCATACGGTGGGAGAATATACCAGTAAAACACCGTGCGTAGTAGGCGGGCTTGCTCCTTTACGTACAGCACCCGCTTTTTTAGCTGTTCCCGAAAGGGGAGGGTAATATCCGGTTCCCCTTTGCGCCGGGTTTGCTGTAGCCGATAGATCACAAAGGCAAACCAAGCAATGGCAATGAGGCAGGCTACCTTGCTAAGCAGCCACGGTATATGCCAGGCCATCACACCAAAAATAACCATGCCCACATAGCTGGCTATTACCTCCCTACGGTCTCTACGCCGGATGTTCCGATCCATTTGGTTGGCCTTGTTATCCAATTCCTCACCCAACTGTCCCATGTCGAGTTCTACCGCCCCCACAGGCTGTGCACTCTGCCATATTTCCATAATCTCATCTTCTCTCATGACTTTATCTTCTCTTGGATACAAGCCAAAAGTTTAGCCCTAATCCGTTTCATTTTTACTGCCACATGATTCTCCGTGAGCCCCAATACTGATCCTATCTCCCGATAGGGCAATGCCTCCAGGTAGAGAATCACCATCGACCGATCGGCCGGATTGAGTGCCTCAATACAGCTAATCAAGGCTTCGTACCGTAGGTCAGTTT
>JBCBHI010000027.1:0-15231 GCA_038525885.1 Bacteroidota bacterium | reverse complement strand
AGTCCTGATATATCTGTTCTCCTGACCAGGCTATCACCCGGTACAGATCGTTGGCTTCTCGCAGCGGTAGCCAGGAATGAGGCCACCCCGTTTCGCACAGCGAATCAGGAAAATCGGTGTATCGCTTAGGGATAAAGCTATTGAGGCTGGGACGCCACAGTCGGTAGGCCGTATCCTGCCAGATGGGGAACAGACGGCCATTTTCCAGTTGCATACTGTGTAGCAAACTGTCCCACTCGGGCCATCGGGTAATAGAACCCAAAAGCTCTACTGACCGCCCAGCCTCCTTTTCTATATGATACAGCATCGCCACCACTTTGCGCCGCAGCGCACTTTGCGGATACTTTTCTATAAAAGCACGTAACTCCCGGGCGGAGTAGTTGGGTGTAGCCAACTCCAAAATATTCTGCTCAGCCTGAGTTCGAAAAGCGGATTGCGGGAACCGGGCCAGGAAGCGCTCGTAGCTTTCCAGAGTACCCTCAGAGGTTTCCTCTTGATAGGCTGCCACCTGCGCACGTTCCTTAGCCCTACCCACTTGCGGAGCCTCCGGGTGCTCATTCCAAAACTCAGCATAGGCAGCATAAGTGTTGCGGGCTTCCGCAGTTTCATAAGCTCGCAAATACATAGACTGAGTGGCCGTAGGCACCTGTACAGCATCAAAATGCTGAACGATAAACTGCCGGTACGCCCTTTCCGTATTCGTTCTTTCCGCCTTAGCAAACCCTGTACTATCAATCCAGGCCTTTTGCTGTGCAATTACCGAATCCACTACCCCGAACCGGGCATACCTGCTGCGCGTGCGCTCATCAATATAGGCCCAATCCTGTTGGGCGCTCCGCACCCAGTACAAAGCACTGTCCAGGGCCACATTCTCCTCAATAGCATGCGTATACAACCGGGAACGGTAATATTTCTCACCCGGAGAGAAGTCTTCCTCGGCAATCAACCGGACTAATTCTTCCTCTACAGCCTCCCAGTCCTGGTTTTCCCAGTATCGCTGTATCCGCCGCAGGTTTTGGCCAAAGGCCAACGGTTGGGTTATCCAGAATACAACAAGGAGCATCAAACTATACCGGAGGATGCGCATGAGAAGTGGCTTTACGGAACCAACGTTCACGAAATGGATTTGGTACCCAAAAGGACCCATTCACAAATCCAGCGATTAACTTCTAGGCAAAGGCGAAGAAAATCAGCCAGATAATAATCAACATAGGCACCAAAATGGGAATAGAGAACCGAATGATGTAGCCGAAGAAAGAGGGCATCTTAATACCTATCTGCTCGCTAATAGACTTGACCATAAAATTGGGTCCGTTGCCAATGTAGGTCATCGCCCCAAAGAATACGGCGGCTACCGATATGGCCTTTAGTGAGAGCACCGAATCGTGATATACACCCCCGTTGGCAAACTCCGAAACCTGGGAGATATTCCCAATATCACCCCCCTGCGAGGCGAGCGCCGCCGCCAGGAAGTTGAGGTAGGTAGGCGCATTGTCCAGGAAGCCGGATAGCATCCCTGTACCCCAATACAGCGTGTTGTGGGTAATGAGTGCCGCTCCTGCTTCACTCTTGGCGAAATCGCCTACCAGCTCCAGGGCCGGCATCATGGTGCCAAATATCCCCACAAAAATAAAGGCTACCTCCCGGATGGGTTCAAAGGAGAAATCATTCATAGAGATGGCCTCCTTGCTGGCAAAACGGAAAGAGCAGAACGCCACCGTTAACCAAACGATCTCTTTGATAAAGGAGAACTTCGCGCCATCGTACATAATGTACGGCACCCAATCAAACACATTGGGGTCTATGAAAACGAAGATGATGACCACCAATAGCCACAAGAAGTTCTTGCTACCCTTGATGGTTACTTTGCCTGAATAACTCGCAGGTTCCTCCTCATAAATCCATACCTCCTTGCTGTTTCGGCTATCCAGCACAAAGAATACGGCCAGTAGCATCAGGATGGCTACCACCCAGGGAATCAGGTTGTGCGTCAGCGTCCAGAAGAAAGGCACCCCTTTCAGAAAACCCAAGAACAAAGGAGGATCTCCAATGGGAGTAAGCGAGCCCCCAACATTGCTTACCACAAAAATGAAGAAGATGATGTGGTAAGCTTTGATCCGCCCCCGGTTCAGCCGGATGTAAGGCCGGATCAAAAGCATGGAAGCTCCCGTGGTACCAATCAGGTTGGAGATAACTGCGCCAATGGCCAACAAAATGATGTTGGTCAGCGGACGCGACTTACGGTCAATGTTGATGGCAATACCCCCGGAGGCAATGAACAAAGCAGCTAGCAGGGAGATAAAGGGCACATACTCAAAGAAGGCATGGATGGGAGCATGTGTATTGCCTAAGCCGAAAATGTAGTAGGTCACCACTATAGCAGCCAATGCAATGGCCACTTTGGGATAGTGCTTGTGCCAAAAATGCTCGTAGAAAAGCGGCCCCGTAGCAATCATACCGAGTAGCACCACAAAAGGAATTACCCAACCAATGGGCGGTTTCTCGCCGTGATGCTCCCCACCTTCACCATGGTGCTCCTCCCCACCTTCGTGAGTAGTCTCCCCTGCCGGATGTTCATCCGTTTGGTGGTGAGCGTCTGACTCTTCTTCGTGCTGGTCAGTAGCGTGGGATTCCTGAGCGGGATGCTCTGTTTCATTGACCGAAAACGCCCATAAAGGAGTCTCCAGCCCGGTTATAGTTAAAGTAAGGATGAATACAGCAAGTATCCTTTTCATGCAGAGGGTCTCAAATCAAAATAGCGGGTGTCTCCCGTTAGGTGGTAGTAAGCCACGAAATAATTAGGAAACCACAAGAGTACGTAGTTTCCATTACCTGGTCCTTATTCTGAAGTTAATTGTAAGTCAACTTCACGAAACATGGGTGTGTAATTATTCCTACACCAGTTGCTTCAAGGCCAACTCAAGGGCTGTTTTGCTCACCCCTGTATGGTCAGGGTTAGTAGCGTGTACGTGCGCTAGGGCCTTGCGGATGGTCTCCGAAACGTCATTAAAAATGGCCTCATCCGTAACCTCTTGTACTTGGCCCATAAGATAAGCAAAAACCCGAGCCATACCGCAATTGGCAATGAAATCAGGAATGACGGCCGTTACCTCGTCTGCGAATTCGCTGGTGGGGCCAAAGAAAATCTCAGGATCCTTGAAAGGGACATTGGCACCCGCAGAGATTACCTCCAGGCCGGTCTTTTTCATCTGCTCCAGCTGGTCACGCGTAATGAGGCGCGATGCCGCTGCCGGAATGAAAATTTCCGCATCCAGATCCCAAATCTTGGCATTCATTTCCTCAAACGAGAGCAAATGATCGTCATGGATTTGGTTACCCTGGCGGTTGAGGAAAAGCTCACGCACCCGATCATAGGATAGTCCATCCTGATCCATGAGTCCGCCTAGGCGGTCAATGATGCCTACGATCTTCACCCCCATTTTGGCCAAATAGTATGCCGCTGCCGCGCCTACATTGCCAAAACCCTGCACAATAGCCCGTTTGCCTACATACTGGCCTCCCCAAATGTCATAATAATGCCGTACAGCCTCGGCTACACCCCATCCGGTGATCATATCGGCTACGGTATATTTGCGCTCCACCAAGGGGCTGTAGGCCCGGTCTTCCAGTACTTTGGCCACACCTTGGCGCAACTGACCTACCTTCTGGATTTTTTGGGGTTCGGTAGCCAGAAAGTGGCCATTTACTATCCCTTCCTGAGGATGCCAAAGGCCGTAATCCTCCGTGATGGGAATCACCTCTTTGATCTCGTCTATATTCAGATCACCGCCCGTACCGTAGTAGTATTTCAGAATAGGAATTACCGCCTTGTACCAGCGCTGGAGTACACCCTCTTTCCGGGGATCGCGGGGATCAAAGTTGATCCCGGATTTAGCACCACCTATTGGGGGACCGGAGATGGTAAATTTCACCTCCATAGTTTTTGCAAGTGATTCTACCTCGTGCTGATCCAGGCCCAAACGCATACGCGTACCACCACCGGCCGCTCCTCCTCGTAGGCTGTTTATCACCACCCATCCCTCGGCCTCAGTTTCCGAATCACTCCAGGCAAATACGATCTCAGGCTTCTTGGCCTCGAATCTTCGTAAGAGTTCCTTCATCGAGAAAAATTTCGCCCAAAACTAACAAGTTTATCGACTTTTTAAGCCGAATCCTACGCCTCCGGTATGATCTTCTGCAACTCCGGTAGCGCTAGCAAGACAGTTGGGGTATCCGAGAAGGTACCGTTGCGCCAGCAGAGCAAACACCAGGGCCTCTTTATATTCCACTATTTGCCTTCCGGGCACTACCAAACGAAGGCCAGACGGCAGCAAAGACTGGGCTGTTTCGATCAAAAATTTATTGTAGGCACCCCCGCCTGTCACCAAGATTTCACCATTCCCCTGCCCGGCAAGCGGAGCTACCGCCTTGAAAAGTTGGAAGGCAATGTGCTTGATGGCCGTAGCCAGGAGGTCTTGGGGCAATAGTTGCGAAGCCAGGAAATCTCCCATTTGGCTGTGCAGCCATTCTACGCCCATAGATTTAGGAGCGTCTTGATGATAGTAGGGTAGGGCATTCAGCGAATCCAGCCAGGCCCCCAAAGGTTGTCCTGACTGGGCAAGTTCCCCCCCTTCGTCATAGGCAAAGCCCATCCGATGGGCAAAGGGATTCAGCAGCAGGTTGCAGGGCACTATATCATAGGCCAGGCGCGACCCTTGGGCACCTTCATAACTCACATTGGCAAAGCCGCCCAGGTTGATGCAAGCGGTGTAGTCACCAAACAGCAATTGATCACCCAGGGGTACTAAAGGAGCACCCTGGCCTCCTTTGGCCACATTCGCACTCCTAAAATCGGTGATTACAGGCAGCCCGCAGGCTTCGTGAAGGGCATGACCTTCCCCAATCTGGAAGGTGTACCCCTGGTTGGGTTGGTGGAATACGGTATGGCCATGGGAGCCTACGGCAGCTACTTGCCCCAGCGAATGTTTGTGAACGAAGGACTTTACCTGGTCTCCCAGCCAGCTACCGAAAGACCAGTGGGTCTCAATAAGTTGCTGGCCACTACCCCCAAATAAGCCGGGACCCAGTTTCGCCTGCCAGGCGGAGTCGTAGGCAAGTGTTTCGGCCGCTAGTATTTTGAAGCTCAAGGCAGACCGGCTTTTCCTGCGGAATTGGGCAGCGACGATATCCAGCCCGTCCAGTGAGGTGCCCGACATCAGCCCAATGTAGGTCCCCTTTTCTAGGTCTCGTGTCACTGAGGAAAAGTAGCCAATTCCCCACAAATAGGAATTCCTTAATTCGAAAAACTTGGATGTTAGCGGATTTCTCCTGTGATTTCCTGCTGCACCATAGTATTTTTAATACAGCACGCATTTACCATATTTTATGAAAACGACTGCATTTTTCACCACCCTTATACTTACGTGTATTTGCTGGGGGGCTCAGGCTCAATCAGAAGAGGGTGAGTGCTGGGGAAAAGACCCGAAAGCCTGGAATTTTCCTGAAGGCGAATTGAATGAGATTTCTCGCGAGCGAAATGCCTATTACTCTGACCGGACTAAGAACGGAGACCATGAATTGGCGGCGCCTTCTCTTTTCTGGCTGCTCAATGAAGTACCCGACCTCAACGAGGGGTTGTACATCAATGGCGCTAAGGTTTATCAAGCTTTAGGAGACCAAGCAGAAGATCCTGCCTAAAAGGAAATGTACTATGACTCGGTAGTATGGTGCTACAACCGACGTGCTGAAATATACTGTGACCCTGATGGGAAACTCCAGGAGTGGCAGGCTTATCATTCCTTCCGGTTCTTCTATCGTAACCGCAAAAGGCATGAATCTCTCTATACCCTGTTCCAGGAAGCCCGGGAGGCCACCGGAAATAACTTCAAGCCTATCAATGCGGAGTACTATATGCAGGTAGCGGTTTGGCTGGCCAAACGGGGAACCATTGATGCTGATGAGTTTTTTGCAGTATATGATGATATGAGCTCCCTGGTATCGCACTACCGCTCGTCCGGATCTCTATCGGAGGATAAATCCACTGCCTTGCAGGATAAGCTAGACGGTATTGTAACCAGCGGACCTATTCAGGTAGATGATGAATTTATTGCGACCACCTTTTGCCCCGTATTAGCGGCAAATCCGGATGATGTAAATCAGGCTAAGAAAATCGTGTCATTTAGCATGAATTTCAGAGCCAAAGAACACGGTTGTTTTCTGGATGCGGCCAAAACGGTTTTCGAAGCCGAACCCACTGCTGCACTAGCCAGACTGTTAGCAGAGGAATACAACCAGATGGAAGAATATGGAGAGGCGCTAGGGTACTATCAGCAGTGTATAGAAATGACCGAAGACCCCATTAAGGTAAGCGACATCTACTACTCCATGGCGCTAGTGCAGAGGAAACGTGGTTTGTGGAGTGCCGCAAGAAACTACTCTCTCAAGGGCTTAGAGGCCGATCCTTCCAACAAAAAGCATTACCTGATGATTGGCGATGTGTTGCAGGGCGGTTTTGACGAGTGTAAGAAAGGCGAGAACAAGGTTCATGACCGGGCTATTTACATTGCTGCTTACAATTGGTATGTAAAAGGAGGCGATGCCACCCGTATGGAAATTGCCAAGCAGCAGTTTCCTTCTGTGGAGGACATATTTAACTACAACATGAAGGTAGGAGATACCTATACCATCGGCTGCTGGGTAAATGAGACCGTGACCATCCAAGCAAGAGATTGATCCCTAAAGGGGCCTTTTATCACAAAGGTGACGGCACTACAAGTCGTCACCTTTTTATTTTGTATTCTAGCTATCTATTCAATGTATTTAAGAAGCACTACTCCACGCTTCTTGGTAGTATCGGTATGCAACTCATTATTGACCAAGGCAATACCTCGCTGAAAGCAGGCTGGTTCGAAGGAGCGGATTTGATTCGTTCTGAGACCTTCAATGGGGTAGATGATTTACTCCCGGTGCTTGCTGAAGCCACTCCTGACCGAATAGGTATTGGTTCGGTGGCTGCCAAAGGGGAGGAGATTCAGGGAAAGTTGCAGCAGGTAGCCAAAGCCTATGTGATAGATAATACGTGGCCTACTCCGCTGGCTATGAATTATGCCACGCCCCAAACCTTGGGAATCGACCGAATTGCTGCGGTGGTTGGGGCTTGGACCCTTTATCCTGAAACTACTTCCTTAGTGATTGACTTGGGGACCTGCATCACCTACGATGTGGTAGACCAGGAAGGCACCTACCACGGAGGTAACATTACGCCCGGTTTGCATATGCGTTTGGAGGCGATGAATCACTTCACCGCACGGCTACCGAACCCGGGGGTAAACTGGGAAGTTTCCTTGATGGGTAACTCAACTACCACCTCCTTACAAAGCGGTGTGCTGTATGGTATTATAGGTGAAATAGAAGGGATGATTTCACGATATCGCCACCTTTTCGATCCTCTGAGGGTCTGTTTGACGGGCGGAGACGCCCCTTTCTTTGAATCTAAGGTAAAAGAGACCATCTTTGCGGTTCGCAATTTGGTGCTTATTGGGCTAAATACCATTCTTACACAGCATGCGGAGTAAAATTTTCGGCCTGTGGGCCTTGATCGGAGCGGGCATTCTTACCCCACTCAAAGGCCAGATATTACAGTCTCCATATACATCTTACGGCATAGGTGACTTACAGTCTACCGCTACCACCGGCCACTTGGGCATGGGGGGCATCGGTATTGGGGGAGGGCATCCCCTAATGCTAAATACGCGCAATTCAGCTTGGCTAGCTCGTAACCTCTTCACCACTTTTGATATTGGTGTTCAGGGAGAATATCGCACCTTAACCACAGACTCTACTACCGGAGCCCTGGCTACTGCAGGAATCCGGAATTTGACCTTTGGTTTTCCTATCTACAACAAAAAGAAATTTGGCTGGACCACCTCTGTAGGACTTACCCCCTATAGCACGGTAAGCTACGAGTTGGCGCAGACCGACGAAACAGTAGGTCCGTTGGGTGAGATAGCTAGAATCTCTCAAGGTAGTGGCGGATACAACACCGTCTACTGGGCCAATGGAGTAAGGCTAGGAAAAAACATCTACTTAGGGGCCAAGATTAACTATCTCTTTGGTACGGTAGTAGAAGAGGCTATTGTGACCTTTGAGCCTTTTGACGTAATAGGCAGTAGTAACATTGCATTGTACGAACGCTACACTGTAGGGGATTTCCTTTGGGAGGCGAGTGCAGGCTATCAGGCCAATCTATCCGAAACCCTGTCCCTGAGAGTAGGAGGATATTATGGAGGTGCGGCTAACGTACGTACCGAAGGGTTGAACACCCTACAAATCCGGTCTTTGCAGTTTGGTACCCCCACTACCCAGGATACCCTATACAATGCAGAAGGCACCCAGCATATTCCCTTCGCTACTGGCGTTGGCTTTGCCTTTGAAAAAGCTAGCCACTGGATAGTTGGGGTAGATTTTGATTACCAGCCATGGTCACAATATGAAAATGTGCGGGGGGATGCAGAGACTAATTTGACTGACAAATGGCGCATTGCTCTGGGTAGCCAAATTACTCCTGAATGGAACTCTAACAACTCCTTACGGCGGATAGGATATGGCGCAGGCGTCCACTACGAAAACACTCCGGTGGTAGAGAACGGACAGCAGATCACAGACTTTGGTATTAATTTTGGTCTTTCCCTTCCTGTGAGCCGAACGGGCTCTACGTTGAACACCGTGCTACAGGTAGGTAGACGCGGTACCACACAAGCGGAACTAATACAAGAAAACTACGTCAAGCTGAACATAGGTATGACCTTCAATCAGCTTTGGTTTATAAGAAGTAAGTATGACTAAATTTTTGGGTATGAAAGCGAAATTTATGTTTGCCCTGGGGCTGGTTAGTCTGTTGGCCCTCCAGGCGTACGGACAGGAGGACGGTGCCGAGGAAGCAACCGAGCCAAGTCCTGTAGACCCCAATACTCCCTTTGAAATGGCGGAATGTTTGGGGCTTGACCCTTCTGAGTGGCGTTATCCTGAGGATAAGAGTACGGCCACTGAGAAAAATGCCTACTACTCGGACATGATGAAAGCCGAGCAGTATCAGGAATCACTGCAAGCCTTGCGTTGGTTCTTTACCAATGCCCCTGATTTTAAGCCTTCCATTTACATCAATGGTGCGAAGATTTATGAGGCCTTGGGCAACGCTGAATCTGATGAGGATTTGAAAAAAGCCTACTATGACTCGGTGTTGTGGTGCTTTGATCAGCGGATCAGAATTTGGTGCGATGAGGACGGCAAGCTGCATGACTACAAGGCGTTCTACAACTTCAAGTTCAACTACCGTGACGGTCAGCAGTATCCTCAGATTTATGAGATGTACTGGAATGTACTGAAACTGCGTGGTGTGAACATGGAAAACATCAACTTGGTGCCTTTCATGACCACCGTGACTCGTCTGTACGATCCTATCAATTTCGTAGAGGCTACGGACGTACTGAGAGTGTACGATGAGTTGACTAAAGTAATTGAATACAAAGCGGGTAATGGTACCCTGAGCCCCGACAAGGTGCAGGAATACCAAGGCAAGATTGATGGCTTGTTGGCGGGTTCTGTACCCATGGATGCCACCTTTATTGAGGAAAATTTCTGCGCCAAATTCTCTGAGACTTCTGACCTGAACTTGGCTAAAAAAATTGTGGCCTACAGCTTGAGCAACAAGGCTACTGACAATGCTTGTTTTGTACCCGCTGCCAAAGTAGTGTTTGCCAATGACCCTACCGATGCCATGGCTCGTACCATTGCGGATAAGCACTTGGGTAAGCAAGAATATGATAGCGCGGTTGTATGGTACGAAAAGGCCATTGCGCTGATGGAGGATAACATCCGCAAGAGTGAGCTATACTACAGCATTGCGAACATCAACAGGACTAAAGGCCTTTTCTCTTCTGCGCGCTCTGCGGCACTGAAGGGAATCGAAGAGGACCCTACCAATAATAAGAACTTCTTGATGATTGGTGACCTCTACGTATCTAGCTTCGCAACCTGTAAAAAAGGTTCTAACATTGTGCACGACCGTGCGGTATACATTGCAGCATACAACTGGTACCGTAAGGTGGGAGACAACGCACGGATGGCATCTGCCCGGGCTCAGTTCCCTTCGAAAGAAGAAATCTTCCAATACAACATGGAAGAGGGCCAGTCTTACACCGTAGGATGCTGGGTGAATGAAACCGTGTCCATCATGGCACGTAACTAAGCACAAAGGCATTATCTTTGCAGGCGACTTGAGCAATCGAGTCGCCTTTTTTACGCTTATGAAAATCTCTCCTGTTGCCCTGGCCCTTGGCCTGTTAGTAGTAATTGCCGCTTGTAGCGAAAGCCGTGAGTTGGCAGAAATGCCCGAGTACGACGGACCGTGGTTGGTGGCAGATAATATAGAAACGGTAATGAGTGATTCGGCACTTATTCGGATCAAGCTTACTGCGCCCAAACAGTACGAGTATAAGCGGGGAGACCGGGAATTTCCTGACGGTCTGCATATGGACTTTATGGAAGATGACGGGCATACCTCCTCCACCGTTGATGCCGATAAGGGCTACTACTATATGGATACTGAGTTGTGGAAAGTAGTGGGGAATGTAGTGCTACAGGGCCTGGATAAAGGAGAACGGTTGACTACTGAAGAGCTATGGTGGGATCCTGGAAAGCGGGAAGTGTTTACGGAAGAAAATATTCAGGTGACCATTCGCGAAGGGAATGAGGTACTAACCGGATATGGGTTGAAAGCCAAGCAAGATTTTTCCGAATATGAGTTGAGTGAGATCACGGGCGAGTTTACCGTGGAAGAAGATGAGGATGAACGAGAAGTGGTAAACCAGGAGGAGGAATGAAACTAATTGACGTACTGATATTAGTATTTGCCAGCTTATTCCTCATGATTGGGGTTCACCAGGGCCTACAGTTCGGATGGGGCAATTCATACTTTTTTTTCATGTTCTCGGTAGGCCTCGTATTTTTATACAGCTACCGGCGTCAGCAACGTGTACAAGCCGAAGAGAAAGAATCAGAGAAGGGAAAGGACACAAAGCGAACGGGTAGCCGCCGCTAATATTCATGGACCCTACCCTTACGGTAATTATCATTTCGTTGGTGCTCTCCGCCCTGTTCTCGGGCATCGAGATTGCTTTTGTTTCTTCTGACAAGCTTCAGATTGAGCTGCAACGCCAGAAAGGCCATTGGGCAGGCAAAGTGCTCAGTGCATTTCTTCAGAATCCCTCCCGGTTTATTGTTACTACCCTCATCGGGAATACCATTGCCTTGGTGATTTATGGTTCGTTTATGGCTTCGGTCATTGATCCTTGGTTGGCCACCCACCTACCTCCGGTGTTTCAAGGCAGTATCAGTCGACTCATTATTCAAACTATTCTTTCTACCCTGCTAGTGCTGGTAGTGGCAGAGTTCACCCCCAAGAGTGTTTTTCTGCTCAATCCTAATGGGTTGCTCAACCGTTTAGCCTTTGTGGTGAGGTTTTTCTACCTCCTGTTCTGGCCATTTGTGCGGGTAATTGTATGGCTGAGCCGCGTACTGATTGAAAAAGTAGTTCGGCTGCCCTATGCAGAAAGTCAACCCGTATTTGGGCTTACGGATCTCAATGACTTTTTATCTTCAAATGTGCAGGCCCGGACTGAGAGTGGGGATAATGTAGAGGTGAACACCAAAATTTTCAGCAACGCTCTGGAGTTTAAAACGGTGCGGGTACGGGAGTGCCTGGTGCCGAGAAATGAAATGGTAGCGGTAGATGAGTCTGACGACCTTGAGGTATTACAACAGGCTTTCATCGAGTCCGGGCATTCCAAAGTACTGGTCTATCGCGAGCACATCGATAACATTGTGGGCTACTGCCATTCGCTCAAGCTCTTCAAAAAACCCCAGTCGATACCCGACATCATCAACCCGATCATCATCGTACCCGAAACGGCCTTGGCCAATGAGCTGCTAGTGCAGCTGATTACGGAGCACAAAAGCATTGCTCTGGTGGTGGATGAATTTGGTGGGACCAGTGGTATCGTGACGGTAGAGGATTTGATTGAGGAGATTTTCGGGGAGATACAGGACGAACACGATGATGAGGACTGGGTAGAGCAGCAGCTGGACGAGCTCAACTGGCGGTTGAGTGCCCGGCATGAGATTGACTACCTGAATGAGAAGTACCACTGGGAGTTACCAGAGGGGGATTACGATACCCTTTCCGGGTTGATTTTGTCAGTGCATGAAGACATTCCCACCATCGGTCAGATTATTCGGATGGATCGTATGGTGTTCACCGTAGAATCCATGCAGGAGACCCGGATCGACATTGTAAAACTCACTTTATTAGAACCTCTTTCACCCCCAGAATAGGCCAATTTTCACTTCGTTTTTCTAGCCATAATCTCATTTTGAATTCTGGAAGGGAAGGGTTTATTTTGCGGTCCTTTTAATACCATCAATATGGCCTTATTAAATAGAATTCGAGAACGTTCGGGATTAGCCGTGGGCATTATCGCCTTTGGTCTGATACTCTTTTTGCTGGGAGCAGAGTTCCTCAATCCCGCCTCTACCTTTTTCAATAGTAACGATGTGGGTGAAATTGATGGCGTTTCCATCTCGCCGGATCGATACCAGGCAGAGATTGACAACCAAAATCGTTTGTTTGCTCTGAGAACCAGCCGTAATCCTAGCAGCGAACAAGAAACCAGCCAGGTACGCAACCAAGCTTGGTTACAATTGATCACTGATGTTGCCTTTGGTGCACAGTATGATGCCTTAGGTGTGGTGATCACCCCAGATGAGGTATACGATATGGTGCAGGGCAACAACATTGACCCTACGGTACAATCCTACTTCCGCAATCCTCAAACGGGTCAGTTTGATCCCAATTTTGTTTCTCAGTATTTCCAAGGATGGGATAACCTACCTGCGGATGAGCGTGCACGCTGGCAGGTGATTGAAAATACCTTGGTGGATGGTCGTTATCGTATCAAGTACGAAAGCCTGATCATTAACTCAACCTACGTGACCAGTGCGGAAGCAAAGCGTAACTACGAGCAAGCCAATGCTGTAGCAGAGGCTCGCTACCTGTATGTTCCTTATTACAGCATTCCTGATTCGGCCATTACTATTTCCGATAGCGATCTGCGGAACTACTACAACGAAAACAAAGAAGAGTATAAGGTTGACCGTGAGACCCGTAGCATTAGCTATGTGAGATTCCCACTAGTGGCTTCTGCTGCAGATAGTATCTCTATCCGGGAAGAATTGACTATGCTGGCCAACGATTTCAGCACGGCTGAAAATGACTCTTCATTTGCTCGCCGTAACTCCTCTAGCCGCGTTGGTTTTTACGAAAAGTACACCAAAGCGAATATGCCAGCGGTGCTGGAAGATGAAATGGATGACCTGTTCGTAGGCGACGTGGTTGGTCCCGTGTTGGAAGGATCCAATTATGTGGTGTATAAGGTGTCCGATATCTATGAAGATACCACCGCAGTAGCGCGTGCCAGCCACATTCTGATTCGCAACGAGTCAGGAGATGATGCAGGTAAAGAGGCCGCTCGTGAGCAAGCGCAAGATTTGATTCGTCAGATCCGTGGTGGAGCTGCATTTGCTGATTTGGCCGCTGAGTTTGGCACCGATGGTACTGCCCAGCGCGGTGGTGACTTGGGTTGGTTCGATGAGAGCACCATGGTGGCTGAGTTTTCTGAGGCCGTGTTTGGTGCCTCCCGCACGGGCTTGATCAATACTCCTGTTGAGACTCAGTTTGGTTTCCATGTGATAGATATAACCGAAGCCCCTCAGTACACTGCATACAAGCTGGCCAAAGTAGATTTGGAGATCACAGCGAGCACCGCTACCGAAGATGAAGCCTACCGCAGTGCAGATGCCTTGCGTGCTAATGCTGGTGGTAACCTGAGCGGATTTGAAAATGCTGCGGTAGCAGCGGGAGTACAAGTTCTGGCAGCGGACAATATTGATGCGAATGCATATAATGTTTCGGGTATGAGAAATGCTCGCCAAATGGTGCGTTGGTTATTCAACGATGCTTCTGTAGGTGATGTGGGTGATCAAATATTTGAGGCCGGTGACTCCTATGTAATCGCTGCCATGTCTAGCATCCAGGAGGAAGGATATCTTCCCTTTGAGTCCGTACGGGCCCAAGTAGAAGCGCAAGTTCGTAAGGATAAGAAAGCCGAAGCCATTATTACTAAGTTGGGTGATGTACAGAACAGCACCATTGATGATCTGGCTTCTAGCTACGGTTCTGATGCCAGCATCAATAACTCTACTAACCTGCGTCTGAATAGCAATTCTATGACGGGTATTGGCTTTGCTCCTAAGGCCTTGGGAGTGACTTTCGGCTTGGACGAAGGTGAAATCTCTGCTCCTGTTCAGGAAAACAACGGTGTAGTAGTGGTTCAGTTGGAAGCCAAAACAGCGGCTACCGAGCAGCCTGACTATAGCGGCAACCGCACCACCTTGTTGAACCAACAGCGTTCCGCCAATACAGGTGCTATTGCACAGGCCATTGAGGACCAAGCTAAGATTAAGGATACGCGCTACGTGATTGAGTAATCACACGAGTGCCCAATGATATATGAAGCCCCTGAGCCTTAGGCCAGGGGCTTTTTCTATACCCTTATTTAGAAAAGTTGCGCTGGAATTTTCTCTTTTGAGGGCTCATAGGTTGTTTTCCGGCTTCCGGTTTGTATCTTTGCCGTCCCAAAAGGGATCGGGATGTAGCGCAGTCCGGTTAGCGCACCACGTTAGGGACGTGGGGGTCGCTGGTTCGAATCCAGTCATCCCGACTGACAATCAGGGAGTTACGAGATGATATCGTGACTCCCTTTTTATTTGCACAAAGGATTATCGACCCCCATAACGCTACAACCGCCTTTTGCCCAAAGGCGCAAATCCATCATTTAAGGTAAGAAAATCATCCCAGAAACGACTCCAGGACGGGCCACAGCCGTTCACTGACGGGCGGCAACACGGCCATGCCAATCAACAACCGAAGGGTCAACTGCGCATGCATCAAGCGCATCTCGGTCATCAATTGTTTTTCCATCGCAGCCATCTCTTTGCGCAGGGTTGCGAGGGAATATCCGACATATCGCCGTAATCGGGCCACTTCCGTGTCTTTTACTTGATTAGGTACTAAGCGTTGTGAGTTTGTCCGCATGCAAGGTCTCCTGTGTGTTGGTG
>JBCBHI010000026.1:0-15900 GCA_038525885.1 Bacteroidota bacterium | reverse complement strand
CAGGTCAGGGTACCGTGCAGCAACGCATGGTCTTCTATGATATCACCGAGGATTCGCTGACCCGTCTCTTTTACGGCTGTTTCAAAGTAATACCTACCCTCCTCTTTACGTCCTGTAAAGTCAATGTATCCGCCTTGGTTATCGGTCCAGGCCTGTTTCCACTCATTGGTAGTGGGATTGAGCACGGACAGGCTCATGCCCTTGTAGCCTGCCAAGGCACCTTCTACGGCCATGAAATTCTCTTGGATCACGGTTCCATCTAGTATGCGAACAATGTGATTGGTGCCCTTACCAGTACCTCCACCATTATCCTGCCAGGTAAGATCCCAGTCACCCACCCAGAAAGCATACCAGTCCTCTTTGGGCGTCTCACCCTGTGCCCAGATACTTGTGGAAATACACAGAGCTACTAATACTGTCATCAACCTTTTCATACGCAATAGAACATAGAGCATCGTTTCACAGTGCGTATAGTACCAATATTACCGTGAGGAATACAATTAGCTGGGGCCAAATGTGCAGAAAGTGATACGGCGTCCTGCTCATCTTCTCAAAAAAGTAAATCCCATAACCACGATCCTCATCCACATTCGTGATAACACCCCACAGACCATAAACATAGAGCCTATGAATAAATTCAAAGCTAGTTGTGATAAAATAAATTCAATAATTGCATATAAATTCCTTAAAATGTATACTTGAACTTCAAGAAACAAACTCTATACCCATGAGTAAGTCGAAAGGTGCAGTTGAATTAATCAAAGAAAACCCTTCCATCGTAGAACACGGAGATTATCAACGAATTGCGAACTTGACATCAAAAAAAGACGGCGAGAAGTATTCTGCTGACTATGTTCGGAAAGTATTGAAGGAATTGCGAAAAAACGACCTGATCATTAAGATTGCTACTTTGTATTTTAAAAACAAAATCAAATACATGGATCGGCTCAAGGAAAATATTGGTGTATAAAAACCCGCCACTTTGTTTTTTACATTTCCCACCCTTACCCTCTTTACTATTTTAAAAACCTTTCATCACGGCAGTTTATTTTTTTGATTTTAGTTTCAATACCGCTTCGGTTGGTTTAAGCTACAATTGAATCTTAATTCTGTCTAATTTTCCCGGCTCAATAGGAGTACATCCTCCGTATTCAGTGCAAATTGTTGTACTGCAATCTGGAAGTGCCTAACTTTTCGAATTATTGTGTGGATTGGTACTGTTGGCTTACCCACTACTCAAACCCTATTAGTTAGAAATACATGCACTCTCCTCCTGAGGATAAAAATCATTCCTACCCAACCGATGCTATGGCCTCCCAATCAGCTACCATAGAAGCATTGGAGCAGGAGAATATCCGGCTGCGGGAGGAACTGACGAAAGCCAAGGAGACTTATCATTGGGCAGAATCCATTTTTCAGAGTATATCAGTGGGTATCTGCATTATCAATTCTGCCTGTACAATCCAACATATCAATTCTGGGTTTACCCAAATAACGGGCTACACCAATACTGAAGCACTTGGCCAAGCCCTATATGACCTACTGGAAGTAGAGGGGCGGGATTCCCTGAAAGCAGAACTACTAGGGGCCACCAAGAAAGCAGAGCCGCCCAAACCCAGCACATGGCAAAGCCTCAATAAACAGGGCAAGCTGGTCATCTTCCGGCTCTCAGTATATCAAGTATCGTTGCATGGATCTACAGATCAATATTTGGTCACCCTGGAAAATGTAACGAAGGAATCCCAATATCTCTCGGTATTGGAGACTACTCAGGAGATGACCAGCATAGGCGGTTGGGAATGGGATATCGATTCCGACGAGATGATATGGACAGACGAGATTTACCGAATCTACGGGCTGCCTGTCAATTCTCCGGTGGGTGTAGATGTAGCCCTGCGGTATTTCTTTAAGGAATCTGCCAGCCGCGCTTTGGAAACGCTGAAGAACACCCGGGATCAAGGAGTGCCGGGTGAGGGTCAGTTTGAGATGATCAATGAGGAGGGCAAATTCTTCCATGTTCATGCCAATTGTCGACCTATATATGTAAATGGCAAGGTAGCCAAAGTCATCGGTGCCTTCCGGGATATCACCAAAGAGAAGCGGACCCTAGAGCACCTTACGCAAAGTGAGGAACTGCACAGAAATCTGGCAGAAAATTTCCCAAGTGGCTTTATTCTGATGATCAACCGCGGGTTTGACATTCTGTTTGCAGAAGGTCAAGGCCTGCAAGACATCAATCAGTCTAAGGAGCAGCTACACGGGAAAAGCCTGGTTTACCTATTTGGCAAGACCCTAAACAAACGGGTAGAGGAGAAAATATGGGACACCTTTGACGGGGAGTTCGGCCGGTTGGATTTATCCTTCCAGAGCAAGTCCTATTCGGTAGAGTTACGCCCCCTATACAACTCTCAGCAGGAAATAGACAAGGTACTCCTGGCGTGCATGGATATCACCGAGCGCCTGGAGTGGGAAAGCCAACTAAGAATAAGCGAATCACGCTACCGGGAGCTGTTCGAGAGCAACCCCAATCCCATTCTGGTAGTAGATACGCCTACCGGCAAGATACTGGAAGCCAATCTGACGGCGATTTCGCATTATGGATACTCCCAGCACGAATGGCAAACCATGAGCTGGGCCAACTTACAGTCTCAGGGATCAGAATATGACCCCGATGTGCTCACGGGCATCACCACCGAGAAACACGCCACCAAATCTGGTGCGCTGATCTATGCTAAGGTGCAAGCTAGCCCTATGCACTACCTGGGCGGTGAGGCTAGCCTCAAGATCATCAACGATGTTACTGAAAGTCTGATGTCTACCCAGGCATTGCATACTTCGCATCGGGCTTTGGAAGAATTCCACCAGGCGCTAGACGCTGCCTCTATGGTAGTGACACTTACCCTGAAGGGGGATTTCCTCACGGCCAATAAGAACTTCTGTGATACGTACGGCATGGAAGAGGATGATTTGGTGTTCAAAAACATCCGTGATTTTCCCGAATTGGCTCCGCCAAGTGACGAGTGGCAGAGTATAGATAAGGCCGTACGCCAAGGGAGTATCTGGAAAGGAGAGTTGGAGCTTAAGCGCACGGATGGCACTCCTATGTGTCTGGATAGCACGCTGATACCCAGATACATGAACCCAGACGGCCGGAATTCGATCCTGGTCATCTCCCAAGACATCACCGAGAAGAAACTCGCGGAAAGCCAACTGGTAGAATATGCCAAGCGGAGCACGAACATACTGGAAAGCATCACGGATGCTATGTTCCTGCTCAATGAAGACTGGAAGGTCACTTACATCAACAACCAGGGCGAATCCTTGCTGCGAGTACGCCGTGAGGACCTCATCAACCAAGAAATTGAGAAGGTATTCCCTAAGGATCAAGCGTCTAAATTTTATGAAAACTACGAAATAGCTTTTCGTGAAAACCGGAGGGTAGACTTTGAGGAATATTATGAGCCCTTAGAAACCTGGTTCGAAGTACACGCTTACCCTTCTGCGGAAGGACTATCGGTATATTTCAGGAGTATCAATGAAAGAAAGGCGGCCGAGGAACGTATTCGCAGCTCTGAGAATAGCCTAAAGGAGGCGCAGCGTATCGCCCGTATGGGCAACTGGGAGTACCGGGTGGGGGCCAATGAGGTTATCTGGTCCGATGAGCTGTTTAGGCTGTTCAAGCTGGACCCCGTGGAAGATTCCCCTTCTCTGGATTTGATCCTGAACCGAATTCACCGGGAAGACAAACCGAAGGTATTCCGGGCCCTGCGTAAGGCGATGGACGAAGCCAAAGGGTTTGATCTGGACTTGCGTATTGTGCGAGAGGGCGGAATCCGGTACCTCAATTTCATATGCAGGCCCGAACTTGGCCCCAATGATTCGCTAGAGAAGCTGTACGGCATCTTGATTGACATCACAGAACGCAAGGAGGCAGAGAAGAAGCTCATTGACAGTGAAAACAGGCTGCGCGAGGCGCAACAGTTGGGCAAGATGGGTAGCTGGGAGTATTCCCCCTCTGAAGACTCGCTGCTGTTCTCCGAAGAAATCAACACCCTGTTAGGCGTAAGTGGGATCGACCAGTCCATCTTCTCTATTGCCGACAATGTGGATGTAATTCATCCTGACGATCAGGAGGCTTTGTTGCTTGCCTTGGGCGATGCTGTAGACCAAGGCACTCCTTTTGATTTGGATTTCAGAGTGCAGATACCCAAAAAGCCTCTTCGGTATTTCAATACAGTGGGTGAGCCGCAGATGAACAGAAGTGGTGAACTGGTGAAGCTATACGGCACCCTAATGGATATTACGGAAAGGAAGCAGGCGGAAACTGAGCTGATGGAAAGCAATGCAAAGCTTACCAAAACCAACGCTGAGCTAGACCGATTTGTATATAGTGCCTCTCACGACTTGCGTGCTCCCATGGTCTCGGTATTGGGCCTCATCAATCTGGCCAAGTCTGAAAGCCAAACCGATAAGCTGCACGAGTACATGACCCTGATGGAGCGGAGTGTCCGCAAGCTGGACAACTTTGTGCAGGAGATCATCCACTATTCGCGAAACAGCCGACTGGAGGTGAAAGGGGAGCCCATCGATTTCAAGGAGATGATTGAAGGGGTGATAGAGGACTTGCAGTTTATGGAGGAGGCCAAGGTGGTGCGCAGAGAGGTCTTTTTGGACATCAAAGAACCTTTCTATACTGACCGTAGCAGACTGAGTGTGGTGATTAATAACATGATCAGCAATGCCTTTCGCTATTCTAGCCCCCACCGAAGGGACCCCTATTTGAATATCTATGTCACCGTGCAGGATGGCAAGGCCATATTGAAATTTGAGGACAACGGTCAGGGTATTGCCGAGGAGCATCAGGCCAGCATTTTCCGCATGTTCTACCGCGCCTCCGAAAACAGCAAAGGGTCTGGGCTAGGCCTGTACATTGTGCAGGAGTCGATGGAGAAACTACAGGGAAAAGTTTCTCTCTCTTCTGTTTTGGGCCAGGGCACCACCTTCACCATTGAATTACCTTCTCTGACCCCTACTCAAGCAGATTAGTCCCGGAATCACCCTGCTATCAAGATTCCCTTGGCACTTTACTTCTTCCCCCGTACGTTAGTCACAACAACACTATTATACATTATTACTATGCAAATACGATGGATGGCCCTAGGTATGGGCCTTGTATTTTCGGGCATTGTATGTGCCCAAAACACCTATCGGTACCAATTGGACCTCACTAAGGTAGAAGACGATCAACTGAAGGTAGTTCTCAACACCCCAGCGGTAACCGAGGAAATGGTGGAATTTCAAATTCCCAAGATTGTACCTGGCACATATAGCATCAGCGATTTTGGCAGATTCGTTTCCGAGTTTATGGCTTACGATGCCCAGGGCAATCCCTTGGCCACCGAGAAGATAGCGGTGAACCAATGGCAGATCAAAGAGGCTTCTGGCTTGGCCCAGATCACCTATACACTGGATGACACCTTTGATACTGGCCTAGATAACGTGGTTTTTGAGCCCTCAGGCACCAATTTTGAAAAGGGCGAAAACTATATCATCAATAACCATGGTATATTCGGATACTTAAAGGGCTATGAAAACCAGCCTTTTGAGGTAGCCATCACCCGACCCGAGAATTTTTACGGCGCTAGTGCCTTGGACCGTAAGGGCACGGAGGGTAACACAGATACTTTCGTTGCCGAACGTTATTTTGACCTGGCTGACTCACCCATTATGTATTGCGAGCCCGATACGGCTTCCGTAGTGGTAGGGGGTGCCAAGGTAATTGTATCGGTATACAGCCCTGGCGACATGGTGAGCGCGGCGTTTGTCAAAGACCAGGTAAGCGAAATATTGGAGGCCCAAGAGGCTTACCTAGGTGGTGAGCTCCCCGTAGACCGCTACGCGTTTTTGATCTATCTGTTCCAAGGCAATTCCCTGTCGGGCGCCTACGGTGCCTTAGAGCACAGCTACAGCTCTATGTACTTCTTACCAGAATACGGTGAGGAGCAAATAGCCAACATTGTACGCGATATATCCTCGCATGAGTTCTTCCATATCATTACTCCGCTCAATATTCATGCTGAGCAGATTGGGAACTTCGATTTTATAGATCCACAAATGTCTCAGCACCTGTGGCTGTACGAGGGGGTAACAGAGTATTCATCACACCACGCGCAAATCTCCTACGGGCTTACTGACCTGGAAGACTTTCTGGAGGAGTTCCGCCAGAAAATCATTGATAGCCGGGATAACTACGATGACGAATTGCCCTTTACGGAAATGAGCAAGTTCGTACTGGACAAGTATGAGGATGAGTACGGCAACGTATACCAGAAAGGGGCGCTGATTGGCTTCTGTTTGGACATAGCCTTGCGCCAGTGGTCTGCCGGAGAGTACGGAATACAAGATCTGATGCGGGATTTGGCGAAGTCTTACGGTAAAGATGTATCCTTCAAGGATGAAGAGCTGTTTGATAAAATTGCTGAGCTCACTGATCCTTCCATCAAGGATTTTCTGACTACTTACGTGAGTGGTCCTACACCTCTACCCTTAGCAGAAACTTTCAATGCCATTGGGGTAGAATTTATAGAAGAGAAACCTGTGGAGCGCTTGGTGATGGGAGTAGGCCTTAACTATAACTCAGAAACGGAGCGGATCTTTGTGCAAGACGCTAGCTCTGGCACGGCCTTCACGGAAAAGCTAAACCTGCAAACCGATGATGAGTTTGTGACCATTAAGGGCAACGAATTGACCATTAACAATTTCCAGGAGGTATTCGAAGACTTGGCCAATACCCGCCGGAAAAAGAAGGTAGTGATGACGGTAATGCGGAAACAGGAGGACGGCTCTTACCGACTGGTAAGGTTGAAAGCCAAAGCCATTACCACAGAAGTCATCGCTTACAATGTTCTGGAGCCAAAAAAGAAACCTACGACAGAAGAAGTTGCTCTGCGTGAGGCTTGGCTAAGCAATTAAGAAATCAACCCCATGATTGGGCTACAAAGTCTCGTTGACACTTGTACAGCTAGGCTCGTCTCAAGGTTATCGGCTTGATTCTTACCAAGCAAACAAAAGCGCCCGGCGGATCATTTCCCTTGTTATGATCCGTCGGGCGCTTAACATTTTTGCTGCTAATTCAACAGTTTCTCAATCTCTAGCAGATATTCTTCCGCGTTGGAATTTGTAGGATCAAGGGCCAAAGATCTCTCAAAATTCTCCCTGGAATTCTCATACTCTTCCATCAAGAAATAGGCCTCGCCTAAGCTATCATATAGATTAGCATTATCAGGATCTACCGAAACTGCCAATAGAAACACTTCAATGGCTTTGGATACCTTCCCTTCGTATATCAATCCATAGCCTACCATATTCAGATAGTTTGAAGAAGCATGATAGGCTTCCTTATCTTCACTCAGCTTTCGGTATCGGGTGGCCGCTTTTTCTGGGTCGGTCATGAATTCATCCTCCACCAATGACCATAGGTTAATCCTAGGGTATTCAATAAGATCATTCTCAATCCTGAAGAACAATTCCTCATAATCACTGACTGCAGCCTCCGACTGATTATTCATAATCATCACCACTCCGTAGTCGGAATCAGGGCAAACTAAAACTACGGTTTCCGCGCCATTGGTGGTTCCTGATTTCTTGTAATAAAAGCCCTCTGCATCTCCTATCCCTAAATCCCAGAAGTACCCCAATCCATCTTCCTCGTCTTGCAATAGGAAACGAGTAGATTCTTTGACAAGAGGATCCGTACTTTCAAGCTGGTACTTCATGAACTTAGTCAAATCAGGCAAGGTGGAAATTACCCCTCCAGCACCACCTAGCAAGGGGTTCTTTACCAAAGTAGCTACTTGACCACCCTCGGTATAACCCAAGGACAGCCGATTTTCATGTATACGGGAGTCATATAGCCGGGTGTTTTCTAAACCCAACTCATCAAAAAACTGAGTTAGTAACTTTGAATAGGGCATACCATATACTTGCTCCAGGATGTAGGCAACCAACTCAGGCCCCGCATTGCTATAGGCATAATTGGTTCCGGGCTTATGGCTCAGTTCTATGGATTTGAGTTCCTCCAGAAGGTCATCCATCCCGTAGTCTATTACCATATCTTGGTAAGCCCCTGCAAATAAGCTATCGTATATGCCGGCTAACCCTTTAGGCGTATCGAAACCAAGGGTGTGCGTCACCAAATCGTGGATCCTTACGGGTGTTCCGTCTAACTCCAGATGAGCATACTCATCACCTAGATATAATCGGATGTCATCATCCAACGATATCTTTTGATCAACCACTGCCCTAGCTGCAAGGGAGCCTGCAAATACCTTGGAAAGAGACCCTATTTCATAAAGCGTTTCATCATTAGGGGTATTTCCCATCCCTTGGTCCAATTCACCATAGTAGCTTTGATAGACCAAACCATCCTTATACACGGCTATTGATAAAGAATTAATGTCTCCCTTGGCTAATGAATTTCTAGCATACTGGTCTATTAGCTTTGTGAGTTCGTCAAAAGGAGAGGATTCCTTCTGCTTGGGTGCCTGACATGCAATGGCTACCAATACCAGGAGGATCGAGAGTAATCGGTGATACATGGGACTTCTTTCTTATCAGAAAAACCCCAAGCTACCTATGAAATATCTCCTAACCGTTAATTATTCTTTTGTACCCAAAGCACTGATGTGAACCGTGCGAAACGGAGGATGATTGGTAGCTTCCTTCATGGTTTAGAGGTCACCACCATTAATTCCTGGCCGGTCCTCTTTAGTCAATTAGCCACACCCTATGCCGGGAGGTAATGGGCACTCCGGGATCAAACTGGTTTTCAAAAACCAGCACGATCATATACACCCCCGATAGGTGGGGGTTCCCGTCAGGGCGTAGTCCATCCCACCCTTCGTCAGCGTTTTCGGTGACAAAAACCAGCTCGCCCCATCGGTTAAATATCTCCGCTCTGTAGTTGATAAAGTACTGGCCTTGAGGAAGCAGCACATCATTGAGCCCGTCTCCGTTGGGAGTAAAGGCATTGGGAAAGGTAACTTGAGGAATACAGTTTTCGAACACCCGAATCACGGTGTCGCTCACGCAGCCTGCCAAGTTGGTAAACACCAGGGTAACCGTATCTGGACCCACCGCACTGAATACGGAATCGGTCAAGCCATCGGGTTGCCAGAGATACTCACCGTTCAAACCTGGGTCAAGGAGTACCTGGCTCACGTCATCAAAACACACCGTAACGTCAGATACGGGTAACACGGTGGGGATATCAAAAAAGGCCGTAGTCTGTGAAGAAACCAAGCACTCTACCCCTTCTTCCAGCACCATCGCCTCTACTGAATAGACCCCAGGGTTAGTTACGAGCAGTCTATCATCTGTGTCCCCTGTAGACCATTCATATGCTACCTCTACCCCTGGAATGGAGGCGTTAAGTACCAAAGTATCGCCGACACAACCCCGGGTTTCTGGGGGTAGAAAAGGAAAGCGAAGAACGGCAACATCAATCGAATCGGTGGTGGTACAGCCAAACGCATTGGTTCCCACTACAGCATAATAGGTGGTATCCTGATCTGGCGATACGATCAAGGAATCCCGAGTCGTACCGTCTTCCCAGCGGTAACTTTCCGTGCCCTCTACCCTCAAGGTGAGCGAGCTCCCTTCACATACCAAGGCCGGCTGGGGGCTGAAGGTTATCTCTGGCAGAGGATGAGTTTCGTAAGTGAGCGTGTCGTAAGTGAAGCACCCATTATCGGCCACTAACTGTACTTGTGCCTGATACGTGCCCGGCACCGTTTGGGTGATGGAAATCTCATCCAAGAGCTCCCCTTCTTCTTCAAAGTTACCGTCCAAATCTGAATCCCACCGGTAAAGAGAGACCTCCTGACCTATATCGGAGTTGGGGAAAGCCCCCAGCACATGCGGTGATCCTACACAAGCATCCGTGGTAATGACGTCCACCCCAGGCACCTCCAGTACGTTTACTGGCTGCATGGCAGTATCCATACACCCAGAGTCAGAGGTTACTATCAACTGGGTGGTGAAGTTGCCCAATTGGGCAAAGAAATGCAGGATGGAGTCATTGCTTACTACCTGGTCTGGCTGCCCATCGCCCGTAGTCCATTGGTATTGGGCAATAGCTCCTGCACTGATGGTACTGGTGCTCAAGAAAGTGCTGGCTTCACCCAAGCACGGATTGGTAACCGAGTATTCTGCCACCGGTGTGGCATTATATATCACATTGGCCGTATCGGCTACTTCACACACCCGGTTCCCTTCATCATCAATAATCCACATATTAAGGATATATTCTGACACGCCCACCTGCTTGGGAGGGACCAGAGCCGACACCGTTTCTCCCGTATTCCATTCATAGAACAGAGTGCCCAAAGTGATTTCATGGGTAGTATTGTAGCCATCCAGGCTTAAGGTTTCTTCTTGGGTGCAGGCGATGAGGTCAGGGCCTAAGTCCAGCGTGGGGCAATCCAATACCAAAATGGTCACCTCGGGGTCAGGGGCAAAATCACACCCACGTTCATCCCGTATGGTCATAATTGGCGTAAAGGAGCCTCCTCCTGGATAGGTATAGTCAATAAAGGACTCCTCAAAAAAGCCGTCTACTTGCCCATTGGCAAAGTCCCACAAGTAGGTCACACTATCATCTGGAGAGGTAGCCATAAAAGAAATAGGCAGGGGAGCATAGCCCAAACTATCATCTACCGTGAAGCTGCCCGTAGGCCCTTGTATATCCACGTAGTTCTCTCGCGTAAGGGTATCTATACAGCCTGCAGAATCGGTGATTACCAACGTAACGTCATACACTCCGGGGTCTTGAAATACGCGTAGGGGATCAGTAAGGCCTGAGGTAGCCCCATCCCCAAAGGTCCACGACCAGGTTTCTATACCGGAGTTACCCTGTACAGACTCATCAAAGAAATTGACGGCCGCTGGGGGGCAAAACACTTCCGTAGGGTCTGCTGAGAAAGCCGCTTGGGGCAACTCACGGTTGATGGTAACGGTCTGGCCGATGCTATCCGTACATCCATTGATGTCTTGCAGCCTTAGGGAAACATCAAACGTGCCGTTAGGAAAAATTGCGGAGCTATTCTGCGCAAAGGGTAAGGCTACGCCCGGGGCATTAGTAAACCACTGATACGTCACCGAGTCATCAGGATCCGGAAAGAGTACACTATCCGCCGCATTGGCCGTCAGGTCCAACCTCACGCCTTCGCAGGTAAACACGGAGTCGAGCAAGAACTCTGCAAAGGGCTCAGTTACGCTTACCTCTACACTCCGGGTACTGACACAACTGTCCACCGTAGTCACCGTCAAGGACACCGTGTACGGAGCGGATTGTGGGTTGCGTGCAGAGTCAAAAGTATACGCAAAAGACGAGTCTGTACTAATGGTATCCGTACCGATAGTCCAGGCATAGCTCAGGATATCTACGTCAGAAATCGAGAGATCATAGAAGTTGACTATCAGGGGTGCACAACCCTGCAAGGTATCTGCTCCAATCTGCACCAGCGGATCCGCAATTCGGAAGGCATCCTCCCAGGTGGTATCCAGCACACACCCGTTGATGGTGAGCTCCAACGTAAGGTCATACAACCCGGGGATATCGAAAAAGGGGGTGACGGTGTCACCGCTGATCGTCACCACATTCGTGGAGTCGGAGAAGGTCCAAAAGTAGTTATCGGCTATGGCCGAAGATCCTACCGTAATGGTCTGGTCCACACATACGGTATCTTCCGCGATACTAATGCCAAAGTTTGGCAAAGGGTCTGGGAGTTGAATAGTTTCGGTATACACATCAGTACAGCCAGAAGAATCATTGTAGGCGGTGAGGGACACCACATAGCTTACCCCTGCTGTTAGGCTTGTATCCAGATCCCGGTTTACGCTGTCAGTAAAAATCACCATCCCCGTACTATCCAAAATCTCCCACAACCATCGATGATCCCCTACACTCAGATTCTCTCCCCACAAAGAGTCGGGGGCACATAGGTCGGTGGTAAGTTCAAAGTTGGCCCGGGGAGTACTGATGCTGATGTAATCCGGCCGGGTAAACACCTGGGTGCAGCCATTGCTGACATACAACAGACTTACGTCGTAGTCTCCCGAGTCCAGGTTGGCGTACAGGAAGCTCCCGTCATTGGGATTGCCCGGCACAAAACCAGCTCCATCAAAATACTCCCACTCGTAGTTCACCGGAAAGGGATTCGTCCCATCCTCTACCGTCAGGTTAGTAAAATTGACCGTTTCACCATTACATATGGCCGTGTCGCTGGCTACAAAGTCCATGCTGAGCGGAGGCAGGCCTACCTGAATAATTTGCTCCAGGGTGTCTGAGCAGCTGGCCGAGCTAGCGACAAAAGTTACTGTGTAGTCTCCCGCGTCGGATAGTACTACCCCAATAGGGTTTTCATCGGTACTAGTAAACACCACTGCGTTGGTCTGATCCCTGATCTCCCAAGAGAAACCCGTCAAGGGCACAATGGAGGTAGAAGTATTGACCAAATCAGTAGTTACCGGGGCACAACCGTCCGTATTGGTAGCCAAAAAATCGGCTTCAATTGGAATGGAGAATACAGTATCTACAAAAGTATCCGTACAGCCTGTGGCTGAGGTGGCGGTTAATGCCACCAAATAGATACCGTTCGCCGTGAAGGTATGGCTGGGATTGGGGGCGGTAGAGTTATTTCCGTCTCCAAAGTCCCAAGAATAGCTGATCCCGTTTACGCTGGTGTTGGTGAAGTTGACCGTGAAATTATCCTCACAAAAGAAGCGCTCGTCCGCAGTATAGGACGCAATCACGGGGTCTGGAACCGTGATAAGCCCGGCTACGGAAACCGCCCCATCGCAAGACCCGGTGGTATCTTCCACGGTCATGGTTACCGTATAGTTACCCGCGGCCGTATAGGTGTGACTGGGAGTCCTGATGCCCCCTGTTCCTACACCTGATACTGTAGGCGATCCATCTCCAAAGTCCCAGGTCACTCTTTGGCTTGCTATCTGCAAAGCCGAAGTATCCGAAAACTGTACGGCTAAGGGATTGCAGCCAGTAGTGGGATTGGCGGTGAATCCCGGCTGGTAATCCACCACCCGCACCAGATCTACCCGGGTTTCGGTCCCGCCTACGCACCCAGACAAGGTTTCTTCCAGCGTCAACGAAACCGTATAGTCTCCAGGGCTGGTATAGGTGTGAGTTGGCGCTACTTCGTTGCTGGTATTACCATCACCAAAATCCCAGGCGAATACATAGTTGCCCCCATCCGTACCGGGTGTCGTATTGGCAAAATCAACCGTAAAGGAATCACTGGAAGAAATCTGCTGCTGAGTAGGCGTAAAAGAGGGAGCCACCTGATCTTCAGCAATGATAAAGTCTGGAATGGTTACCGATTCTGAGCAACCCTGGTTGGTTTCCACATAGAGGGTCACGTCGTAGGTTCCCGGGTCGGTAAAGGTCACTGTTTCGGTGGCCTGGGTGGCAGAACCACCTCCTTCGAACTCCCACAAACGGGTAGCAATGGTAGCTCCGGCAGGGGCGGTAGAGTTATCCGTAAAGGTGACCGCTAGTGGGGTACACCCCCCTTGAATATCCGAAACGAAATTTACCGTGGGGCTGGGGAATATCTCAATAAAGTCCGCTTTAGAAACCTGCTCGGTTCCGTCAGTATAGGTGACGGTAAGGCTTACGGTATACGAATTGGCCGTGACGTAACTGGCCGATGGAGCTTCCAGGGTGCTGGTATTACCATTCCCAAAGTTCCACAAATAACCGGAAACGGTGCGGCCAGCATCTACCGTAGGAGTGAATGATGCGGTAAGTGGTCCACAAGGGTCACCGGCCAAGGTGGCGGAAAAGTCCTCCTGGGCCCAAATCTGCTGGGAACCAACAAGACATAATCCGACTAGCACCAGCCGAAGTCGGAATTGCTGAAAATACACTACACCTGTTTGTTTATGTGGGGTACGCAATTCTAACGAAAAACCGTATCCGAAAAGTCAGTAGGGGTAAGTAATTCAATAAGATTATTGAATATCTCAAACTTTATCGGCAGTTGCCAACTCTCAGAGACTCAATCTTAACATCAGACCGTACCTTTGCCCCTATGAGTTTAGACCTGCCCCGGCTCACGCTCAAGCCTACCAAAGAGCGATCCCTGCTACGTAAACATAGATGGGTATTCTCCGGTGCTATTCAGCAAGTACCTCAAGAATTGGCCGATGGGGATTTGGTGCAAGTATACAGTGCAGAAGGCACCTTTCTGGCGGTGGGTCATTTCCAGAGAGGATCCATCATGGTGCGCATCCTGTCATTTGCCCAAGAGCCCATTGCTCCTACCTACTGGCACCACCAGCTGGGCGAAGCGTGGGCCGTACGGCAACGGTTAGGCTTGGGCACTACGCCTGACACTACCGTTTTTCGGCTAGTACATGGAGAAGGCGATGGCCTTCCCGGGCTCATCATTGATGTGTACGGAACCGTAGCCGTATTGCAAGCGCATAGTGTGGGGATGTTCCGTGAACGCGAAACCATTGCTACCGTACTGAAAGAGCTTTTAGGAGACCGCCTCACTGCCGTATATGACAAAAGCGGAAGCACTCTCAATCTCAGAGAATTCCCCGACTATTCCAGTGGGTTCCTATGGGGCCAATCAGAGCCCGTTTGGGTACAAGAATACGGGCGCAAGTTTTTGATTGACTTTGCTGATGGGCAAAAGACGGGCTTCTTCGTGGATCAACGGGAGAACCGAAAGCTGCTGGAGAAGTATGCTAAAGATAAAGAGGTGCTCAATGTATTTGCCTACACCGGGGGCTTTAGCATATATGCCCTAGCCGGAGGGGCCTCGCGGGTAGATAGCGTGGACATTTCTAAAAAGGCCGTAGACCTCATAGACGCCAACGTATTGGAAAATTTTGGTGCTCAGGCCCCTCATCGGTCCATTGCCCAGGATGCCTTCAAATTTTTGGAGCAAAGTAAGGACCAGTACGATGTTATGGTGCTGGACCCGCCTGCCTTTGCCAAACACCGGGATGCCTTGCGCAACGCGCTACAAGGGTACCGGAAGCTAAATCGGCAGGGCCTGGAGCAAATACGCCCCGGGGGCATCTTGTTCACCTTCAGTTGCAGTCAGGTAGCTAGCCCCAAGGATTTCCGTACGGCAGTGTTTACCGCCGCCGCGCAAAGCGGTCGTACCGTGCGCATCCTTCACCAACTTACCCAACCCGCAGACCATCCCATCAACATGTTTCATCCTGAAGGAGAGTACCTAAAGGGCTTGGTACTAGCGGTAGAGTAGTCGGCTTCTTAGGTTGCAGACAAAAACTAGCCTGACAGCGAACTAAAACCAGCTGTGATAGTTTAGTTCCACAAGTTATTTATCCCATTCTGAAGTGTATAAAGGAATTAAAATCCGAGTTGCTAAGGTACTTCGCGTAAGCGGATACATCCTGCTTACCCTCATCATTGCTGCTGTGGCAGGATGTGCCGCCCTTGATCGGCCAATCCCTGAAGGCATTGAAGGACCAAAAGCCGAGGAACTTGCACAGAAGATCAGCCAGTATGTAAAACTAGATGCATGGGAGTCTACTCCGGTAGTCCAATTCAATTTCATGGGAGTCCACCAATACGTTTGGGACAAACACCGGAGCTTAGCCCAAATCACCTGGAAGAAAACCCGGGTCTTGATGGACCTTCAAACCCAACAAGGCAAAGTATGGGAGGACGGCCAACTGATTACTGGAGAAGACGCCGAAGAGGCGCTTACTTCTGGCTGGGAATTTTACTGTAACGATACCTTCTGGTTCAACCCCCTAGTGAAGCTGTACGACGAAGGAGTCAGCCGGAAGTATGTTTCTTTGGATGGCCCACAGGATGGGCTTCTTGTCACCTATAAT
>JBCBHI010000025.1:0-16006 GCA_038525885.1 Bacteroidota bacterium | reverse complement strand
TAGACAATATTTACGCCCTGGATACACGATCTGGCGAACGGTTTCAGGTCACTTCACGGCCCTATGGGGCGTTTAATCCTGCACCAGATCCTAAGGGTGAGACGCTGTACTTCAACGATTATACCTTCTATGGCCATGATTTAGCCTCTATGCCATTAGACCCCAATGACTGGAAGCCCTTATCGCAGGTGACGGTTGCTAAGGATGATACCTACAAGGTATGGGTGGATCAGGAAAAAGAGCACCTGGACGTGCTAGATGAAGTGGGCGACGAGTTGTATGCAGGGTACGAATGGCAAGGTTTTCCAGGGCTTTTCAATCCCTACAGCTGGGGTGCCGTGATCGAAGATATAAATGGCAATGCAGAGGTGGGGATCTCTTTGCAGGATGAGCTGAGTACCATGAGGGCCAGCGCCACGGCGGGCTACAATGCCAACGAACAAGTATGGCGGTATGGAGTGGATTTTAGCTATCAGAAGTACTTTCCCATATTTGACCTTTCGGTAGAGGCTGGCCCTAGAAGTATTAGTCTGGACCCATCAGATCCTTCCTCTCGGGAGGATTTCACGCAGCGTGAAATTGGAGCCTCGGTCAGGTTACCTTTGGTACTTACCCGCAGTGCCTATGCCCAGCAGCTCACTGTTTCTACGGGTATCAATTCCATCTCTGTATCAGACTATGATGCCCAGAGTCGCTTTTTGAGCCAAGTGGGTAATTTTGAGCAGTTGGCCTCCTTTCAGCATCGCGTATTCTATGCATTGCAACGTAGGCTATCCCAACGAGACCTGACCTCCCGTTTAGGGTTTTCCATTCTGGCCCAACTTAACCACACGCCTCAAGATCCTGGGACCCAAACCGATCCTAACCTGATTGGCTGGTTGGGTGGTGCCACGGTGCAAGGATTTTTGCCGGGAATAGGCAAGCATCATTCTTTGGAAATTCGAGGTAGCTATCAGCAGCAATATGCCCCAGTGGATACCGCTGGCCGCTTCTTGTTCAATACCTATGTCTTCAATACGCCTTTCTTTGGTAACCTGCGGGGGTATCCCTATCAGTTTCCTCCAGAGCAAATGTATATCGCATCCGTACGGTATCATATGCCCTTGCTATATCCAGATCTTGCCATTTGGAACCTGGCCTATATCCAGCGGATTAGCCTAACCGGCTTCTTTGACTACGGATATCTGACTAACCGAATCGGGGATATTGGAGTCCTGATAAGAGAAAGACGGTCTGCCGGGCTTGATATTAACCTCGATGTAAACGGGATGCGTTACTTGCCCCAGTTCAATGTGGGTATGCGTGTGGGATATGCGTTCGATGCTGAGGAAGATCCCTTTTTCGTAAGTGCGCTAGTAGCGGGAGTTCCCTTGCAAACGTTCAACTTCTTGAAGTAAGAGTTGCCTGGCCATTAATGTGTCTGCAATACCTTGGCACCTTGCAGGTGATGCTCCGCATGATAAATAGTAAAGTAGAGCATCTCACGCAGGGTTATTTTGCCCAAGATAGGGTGGGGCAGACGCAGCCGGTCTAGCTGTGGTTCTGAGAACTGGTGTATCCTTCTACTCAAGGTGGCTACCGTCCGGTTGAGTGAACGCGCTACGGCTTTCTGTTTCTTATAATTCGCTCTTTTGGGGATGTAAGGACGGCTTGCTTTCGCCCCACTTGCCAGGGCTTGTTTATAGGCCTGTACCAGTTCATCATATGAGCGAGAGGTGCCGTGGGCCCTGCCGAAAAATAGACGTGTGACTAAGGAAGGCAGCCCGAATGCCAAACTCACCGGCCGTACACTTTTTAGCAAGTGTTCCAGGTGTTGACCAGGAGCCCATTTCCCATCTTGAGATTGTATAAAAGATGCTTCATCCAATGAGATGAAATAATCGACAACGGTCTGATAAGCTTTTGAAAGAGTGAAATCAAGCTCTGATTTAGTCATCCGAAAAGGTAAGTAGGGGAAGGAAAAATCAAACTGCTTTTCGATGGAACCTGGGAAAAACGTAGGCTAATTGGTGACAATAGACGCGATTCTTCCCCAGTAGATCTTAGAATCATGGGGAGTTACGGGGTAGCCAAAAGTCAAAAAGTCTAATAAGGTGGTAATAGGATTGATCCCCTTTTCCATAGAATTTGAAATTGCTTTTGGGTAGGTTTTCACCTTGAAGTTGTCTTTGGGAATGTGGAAAATAGGAAGGTTTCATTTTGCCCTAGGCCCACCAGTATCGCAGACCTTCTCTTGCAGCCGGACTACAAGCATGAATTTTTTCCCCATGAAAAAAGGAACGGAGTTGCCCCCATTCCTTCTCCTGCTTAGTTGTATGAAAAAAGATAATACTATTCTACCATGGCTACAGCAGAGGCCTCGTTTTGAACCAGCCTGCTTTCGCCCATTAGATATTCATCGATACTCCGTGCGGCCTTGCGCCCGTCGGCTAGGGCCCACACTACCAGGCTTTGGCCCCTTTGGGCATCCCCTGCAGCAAATAACCCTGGAATATGCGTCCGCATCTGAGCGTCTACTTCTACCATTCCTCGGGTATTAAGCGGAGCATTTACATCCTTGAGCAGACCCACCGGATCGGGGTGCTGGTACCCTATGGCAATAAAAGCCAGATCGCAAGGCAGTACCGTTTCGGTACCAGGTTTTTCCTTGTAGTTGCGAGTATTAGGGTCTATCCAGTCCAGTTCCACCACTTTGAGGCCAGTGACCTCCCCGTTGCTTACTGTGAAGCCTTTGGTTAGGATAGACCACTGGCGGTCACATCCCTCGTCGTGGCTAGAGGTGGCATGGAAAACCATGGGCTCCTCCGGCCAAAAATTACCCACGGGTCTTTCCTCCCCTGGGGCAGGGCGGTATTGCAGCTGAGTTACAGACTTTGCCCCTTGCCGATTGGCCGTGCCAACGCAGTCTGAGCCCGTATCGCCACCACCAATGACGATGACATGCTTGCCTTTCGCATCCATCCTAGATTTGGGAGCTATGGTATCACCCGCTACAAAACGGTTGTGTTGGGTCAGGTACTCCATGGCATAGGCCACGCCACGGGCCTCACGGCCAGGGATAAGCAAATCCCGAGGTACCGTTGCCCCTACGGCCAACAGCAAAGCATCATACTCGGCTCTCAGCTGCTCCACCGTGAAATCTACCCCCACGTGTACCCCCGTTCGGAAATCAACTCCCTCTTGCGTCAGGATTTCAATCCTGCGGTCGATCACACTTTTCTCCAGTTTGAAATCGGGGATACCGTACCGGAGCAGTCCACCCAGGCGGTCATCTTTTTCAAAGACCGTTACGGCGTGGCCTACCGAATTTAATTGCGCTGCCGCAGCCAGGCCAGCCGGGCCAGATCCTACTATGGCTACCCGCTTTCCTGTGCGCCATTTGGGTAGTTTGGGTTGTACCCAGCCCTCAGAGAATGCCCGCTCCACGATGGTTTTCTCAATTTCCTCTATCGTGACGGCATCGCGGTTGATACTGAGCACGCAGCTGCTTTCGCAGGGGGCTGGGCAGATACGTCCCGTAAACTCTGGGAAATTATTGGTTTCGGTCAGTATACGGTAAGCCGTTTCCCATTGCCTCTGGTACACCGCTTCATTGAAATCAGGAATCAAGTTGCCCAACGGGCATCCTTGGTGGCAAAAAGGAACCCCGCAATCCATGCACCTTCCAGCTTGCTCAGTGGCTTGAGCGGGGGTGAAGGCTTTCACAAATTCCTTGTTATCTTTTATCCGCGTGGCAGGCTTCCGCTTGGTAGCATCCTGGCGGTTATGTTGCAAAAATCCGTCTATCTGTCCCATGGTATTATGCCTCCTTAGTAATTGGTGCCGATTTTAGGTTCTCCAAAGCCTGCGCATAGGCCGCAGGAATGTACTTCACAAAATTGCGTTGGGTTTCTTCCCAGCCGTCTAGCAGTCGCTGAGCCAAATGGCTTTCCGTTTTCGAAACAAAATCCTCCAAGGTCTCCTTGAGGAAAGATGCATCCTCGGGCTCCAAGGGAGTCAGATTATCCACGTCTGCATTGCAAAGCACCATCAGTCGGTCTTGTGGATCGTAAACATAGGCCACCCCTCCGCTCATACCCGCACCAAAGTTTTTGCCCGTGGGGCCTAGGATGATCACCTTGCCTCCGGTCATGTATTCACAAGCATGGTCACCTACGCCTTCCACCACGGCCAAGGCTCCGGAATTTCGAACGGCAAACCGCTCCCCGGCCATACCTCGCACGTACAGCTGGCCACTAGTGGCCCCGTACAAGGCTACGTTACCTATCACGGAGTTAGACTCGCTAGCGTATGGAGCGTTCTTGGGAGGGTAAATTGTCAATTCTCCTCCGCTGAGGCCTTTGCCTACGTAGTCGTTAGCGACTCCCTCCAGGGTAAATTGAATACCGGGGGCCAGGAAAGCGCCAAAGGATTGGCCAGCGGCACCCTGGAAGCGGTAGCGGATAGCCCCTGCGGGCAATCCGCCCGCTCCCCACCGACGAGACACCTGGTAGGAGAGCTGTGTGCCTACCGAGCGGTCGGTGTTATGAATGGGGAAACTGTCTTCTACGGCGGTGGCCTGTTCCAGGGCTGAGTTGGCCTTTAGAATAAGCTCATCATCCAGCACCGTTTCGGTTATCGTTTCGGCCTCCATCTGGTAGTAATGTCCTACTCCCTCTGCTACCCGTTCCTCATGCAGGATGGGGCCCAGGTCCAGGTCTAGTAGTTTCCTATGGCTATCAAGATTGCGAGGACGCAAGTTGTGTACCTGACCCACCATTTGGTCTACACGTTTATAGCCCAGCTGCGCCATGATTTCACGCAGGTCCTGCGCTAGGAAGTGGAAGAAATTCACTACATGGTCAGGATTGCCCGTGAACAGTTCTCGTAGGTCCTTTCGCTGGGTAGCAATCCCCACCGGGCAGGTATTTAGATGACACTTTCGCATCATAATACAGCCTTCCACTATCAAGGCCGCGGTGCTCACACCCCATTCTTCGGCACCTAGCAGTGTAGCCACGGCTATGTCTCTTCCCGTTAGTATTTTTCCATCTACTTGTACCGTTACCCGGCTGCGCAGATCGTTTTTAACTAGCGTTTGCTGGGCTTCGGATAGGCCAATTTCCCAAGGGAGCCCTGCATGTCGGATGGAACTCAGAGGAGACGCACCCGTGCCTCCATCGGCACCAGAGATCATCACCACGTTGGCTTCTGCTTTGGCTACGCCCACCGCAATGGTACCTACTCCCGCCTCACTTACCAGCTTTACATTTATTCTCGCTTCAGGATTGGCATGCTTCAGATCATAGATCAGCTGTTTTAGATCCTCAATGGAGTAAATGTCGTGGTGGGGTGGGGGAGAGATCAGTCCTACCCCTGGGGTAGCGTGTCGTACCCGCGCAATCCAGGAGTCTACCTTATGGCCAGGCAGCTGCCCACCTTCGCCGGGTTTGGCTCCTTGCGCCATTTTAATCTGGATTTCGTCTGCCTCGCTCAGGTAGTGGCTGGTTACCCCAAAACGGCCCGAAGCCACCTGCTTGATGGCCGACCGCTCTGAGTCGCCATTCTCCTTAGGAATGTACCGATCTGGATCTTCGCCGCCCTCGCCGCTGTTGCTCTTACCGCCCATGCGGTTCATGGCGATAGCCAAGGTGCTATGAGCCTCGTGCGATAGCGAACCAAAAGACATGGCCCCGGTCGCAAAACGCCTCACAATGTCTTCTACAGGCTCTACTTCCTCAATGGCAACTGGTCTCCTTTTTTTGAAGTCCAGGAGCCCACGCAGAGTAGCCACATCTTGCTGAATGGCATTTACCTTTTCCGCATACTCCTTGTACAGATCGTAGTCATTTAGCCGGGCTGCTTTCTGTAGTAGAGGAATCGTTTCTGGGTTCAGCAAGTGCGTTTCGCCTTTCCTTTTCCATTGGTAAACCCCACCATCTGGCAGAGCGGGTAAGGTGCCAGTGGGCGGATGATAAGCCACTCGGTGATTGGCCAGGATTTCTTCAGCTAGATCATCGAAGCCCAATCCCTCTATTCGGCTTGGGGTACCGCGGAAGCAGGATTCTACCACGTGCGAACTCAAGCCCAAAATCTCAAATATCTGCGCGCTCTGATAGCTTTGCAGGGTGCTGATTCCCATTTTGGACATGATCTTCAACAGCCCGTTGCCCACAGCTTGTATATACTTGTCCTCTGCATCTTTGGGCGTCCGGTTCTCAGCGTTGGCTAGCTCAGCTTGCGTTTGCAAGGCCAGATAGGGGTGCACCGCGCTAGCACCAAAACCAATAACGGTAGCCATATGGTGCGTTTCCCAAAGGTCCCCCCCCTCCATAATGAGCCCCACATGGGTGCGCTTACGCTCTCGGATCAAATGGTGGTGGATGCCGCCTATGGCCAGGAGGGAAGGTATAGGTGCGTGGGTAGCAGATACCTGCCGGTTGGAGATCACCAAGATTTTCACTCCACTTTCTATAGCACGTTCTGCGTCGGTATACAGCTTGGTAAGTGCCTCCTCTAGTCGGCCGGGAGCCCCATCGGCCAGAAAGGTAGCGGACAGAACTCGGTGATGATACCCAAGATGCCCCAGGCTTTGCAACTTGAGCAAACTGCTATGGCGCAGAATTGGCTGCGAAATATGTACCTGCTGGGCGTGCTCTGGAGAAGGCTCCAGAATGTTTTTGGAGGCACCTACCCTGGTGAAAAGGGACATAACCAAGCGCTCCCGGATGGGGTCGATGGGAGGATTGCTTACTTGCGCAAAAATCTGCCGGAAGTAATGGGAGATGTGCTGCGGTTGCTTAGAAACTACCGCCAGTGGGATGTCCGCACCCATCGAGCCCAAAGGCTCTTTGCCCGTTTCGGCCATGGGGCTCAAAATAAACTTTAAGTCCTCACGAGTCATCCCAAACACCTGTTGTGCCTGTAGCAGTTCTGCCGCCGAGGGAGGAGCTACGGCCGAAACAGGATCCGGAATCAGGCGCAATTTTACTCGGTGTTCCTTCACAAACTCACGGTAAGGCTTTTCAGAAACCACTTCCTGTTTGATCTCGTCATCCGACTGGAATACACCCTTGCTCACATCAGCCCACACCATCTTGCCCGGCTGCAAGCGTCCCTCTTCTATAATAGTGGCTGGGTCAATGTCCAGTGTACCTGCCTCAGAGGCCATATATAGCCTTCCCGTGTTAGTCCGAGTGTAGCGTGCTGGGCGCAGTCCATTGCGGTCACTGGTAGCCCCTATGCCGTAGCCATCCGTAAAGAACAAAGCTGCCGGACCATCCCAGGGCTCCATTAGCGAAGCATGGTATTGGTAAAAAGCTTTTCGTGCAGGGTCCATCAGTGCGTTGTGCTGCCAGGCCTCAGGCACCAGCATCATCATCACATGGGGGAGGGATCTGCCCGCCAGTACCAGCATCTCCACCAGCGCATCCAGATTAGCCGAGTCGGAGTGCTCCAGGTTGGTCACCGGCAGCAGCCTTTCCATATCCGCTTCGCTGAATAAGGTGGACTTGAACAGGGCCTCTTTGGACCGCATTTTATTCAGGTTGCCCCGTATGGTATTGATCTCCCCATTGTGAGCCATATACCGAAACGGTTGTGCCAGTTTCCAATTAGGAAAGGTATTAGTGCTGAACCGTGAGTGTACCATAGCCAGGGCCGAAACCATGCGCTCGTCCTGCAAGTCATCATAGTACATCCGCAGCTGGTCCGTTCGCAGTTGGCCTTTGTAAATCAGTACTTTACTACTGAAACTGGGCACATAAAAATTGCCGTTGTTACCCCGGATGTTATGCCCAATGAAATGAGTGGTATACTGGCGCAGTACGAACAGTTTCCGTTCCAGGTCGTCCCCGGTCAAGCCCTGGCGGTGTTTCACGAAAACCTGCTCAATAACGGGCTCAGCCGTTTTAGCACCGGCACCCGGCACCAGTCGATTTACCGGGACGGGTCGGTATCCTAAGCATTCGAACTCCAGTTCGTCCAAATGACGCTCTAGTACCGAACGGCAAGCCTCCCTAATGGCATTTTGTGGAGGGAAAAATAGCACCCCAACCCCGTAGGCTCCCGGTTCCGGTAGTTCAATATCATATTCGAAAGCAACTTCTTTGAGGAAGGTATGAGGCAATTGTAGTAGAATACCCGCTCCATCGCCGGTATCTGGATCGGCTCCCGTTGCGCCTCGGTGCTCCATGTTTTGCAACATGGTGAGGGCTTCATCTAATATACTAAAAGAAGGAGTGCCGTCAATCTGTACTACCGCACCTATGCCGCAGGCATCGTGCTCAAACTCCGGCCGATACAATCCAGTGGTTTTCTCCATTGTGCGTGATGTGAGTTGGTAATAATGTGCTCTGAGGGCCAAACAAACACTTGCTCAGAATTCGAATATACGCAACTAGACTGACCAACTAGTAGTGGAATGAAACGTGTGTGGTGGGTTTTGTTGTTGGTTTTTTAATTGAAGGCTGGTTCTTTTAGGAAATTTCAAAAAGCGAATTTTTGCAAAGGGTTGAATTACGCCTGATGTAATTTTTGGCTGGTGCTACTTTGCTGCTGCCAAATTATCTTTGGCAACCATTAGCAAAGTCCTTTCTTTAGTGTTTTGTAAAGCTTGTGGGAGGGATACTACTTTTGGAAACGTCGTCCGACGCCTATCCCTAAACTTGTTGAATATAGGAGAAGCAGCTCTCGCTGTAGCCGTGTATAGTATAGTAGGGCTAAGGATAATTTAGCCAGCCTTGGTGGTAGATGTAGGAGAAGTTGCAGCTGCTGAAGCTGAACCATTCTCCTCCTCAATGGATAAAGGAATGGCGAACTTTAGGGTCTGCCCGTAGTCTTCGTCATACTCTTCCCATGCGCTTCCTTTCATCAGCAAAATAAGTCTTAGGCATAGCCATAAGGTGAGTCCTGCGGTGCCATCCCCTTGGGTATTGGGTATGTCTTCTACTGACTGCACATTCCAGATGGATGCCAAGGTCTCCTCCTTTTTATTCAAGGGAATGGTGACCGAAAATACCACCCGTGATTCTCCGGGAAAGGTACTGCAAGTAATAGGCTCCTGGCTTTGGTTGAACCGAATGGCATTAAAGATGAGCAGCTGAATGATCTGGTGAATAAGCTCACTATCCCCAGAAAATTTGCAAGTTTTCTGGGTAGCTACGGTCAGCTTCATTCGGTATCCCTCAGCTACGGGTTGCATTACGCGCAAGGCATTATCTAGAGTAGCCAGGTTATCCAACGTTCTGAAACGCGGCTGAAGCCCGTTTTTCTGCAACCGAATCCAAAACACAATACTTTGCAACAGTTGATAAAGCGTTTGCATGGCTCGTTGAGAATCTCTGCCAATAGCACGCACCTCTTTCAGGGTTAAATCTGGCCGGAGCATATCATGCTGTAGCGTAAGCAAAGCAGCAAGAGGATCCCGCATTTCATGAGTTAGCACAATGTACATTTGGTTCCGAAACCCATCCAATGCTTCCAAAGACACCTCTCTTTGGCGTACATACGCTTCGCGTAGCTGAGTTTTTCGTTGCTCGGCTTCCAAAGCCTCAATTCGTTTTTGTAATTCTTCCTCCTTTGATTGTCTCTGCTGGTTGGTTTGGGCCAATTTCAAGTTACGGTAGCCTAATAAAATGATCACCAGCAGTAGGGCACAACCTATTCCCCAACCTATATTCTGTATTCTCCTTTTTGATTCGTTTGATAATCCCTCTAGCAGCTCCTGAATATCTTTTAACTCATCTTCAAAGTGATCTGGATTGGGGGATGCTAAGGCTAAACTGTCTGCAAACTCCATGGCTAGCAGAGCATACCTTTCTTGATTTTTAACATCCTCCTTTTGCAGATAAGCCTCACTCAGGAATTGGGCCGCGTCGCGGCCAAACCGGTGCCAAGCCTGTGCCTTTGCAATGTCCAGCGCACCTGCTAGAGAGTTAATGGCCTTTTCCACATTCATTTGCTCCAAATACACTCTTCCTAACCCTATGAGCGCATGACAGAGTGTTAGTGGATTCTCCATGGCTTCGCCTAGTCGGCGGCCCTCAGTGAAATAATACAAGCTTTTGGTAAGTTCTCCTTTTCTCCACCAGGCTTCACCCAGATGCGTAAAGGTGTACCCCATGGATATTGGAGACTGGTTTCCTCTCAAAATCGATTCAGCCTCTTCCAGGAAAATAGTCGCGGAGTCAGCGTCTTCTAAAGCCAATGCCACACGTCCGCGTTCTAACAGGCATTGTCCTATATGGAAAGAAATCCCTGAACCACGAGCAGCATTCAAAGCTCTTTGTGAATAGAATAAGGCCTCAGGAACATGGTTTAAATGATATAGGGAGTTAGAAATATAGCACAATGCTCTAGCCTGCCCCTCCATACTTTGCGCCTCTCGGAAGGAGATATACGCACGCGATGCAAGTGAGAAGGTTTGTTCGAAATCTCTCTGCCATCGGGCTCTAGTGGCATTCAGATAGTAGAGTTCTCCTTCGGTGTAAGAAGAAGGCTCCGCTTCATTTAGATGAGTAACATATTGGATAATACTATCCAGGCCTATCTCGTTGGCCCATCCAATCGATTGAATCCCTTCCCAGATTTCACTGTGACTGTTTTCCTGATCAGCTGTACTACGGCTAGTACTGGCTAGGCATAGGTTGGGGGAGAAAAGTAAGCCAAGAATGGCTAAAACCTGCCAAATGGGGATAATCCGATGACCGGTAAATGTGGGCATGTAATCCTTATCGTTCGGGTATAATTTCTTGTTTTAAAGCTATAAATAAAAATTATGCTTGTAAGATAACTTGTCGCCCTGTCCATTATTAACCACCATCTGCTCGATTGTAATAAACTTCAGATAGCGTTTCGGGTGTTATTTTTTATTGATTTTTTGCGTTTGATTCACTGTGGCTATATCTGGTTGTAACGGCCTTTTTGATAGGATTAATGGTTTTCTTCTGGTTGCCTTGGTATTCTCTTAGATAGCTAGATGAATCCCTTGTGATGATTCTTGGAAGGGCTCTGTGTAAGGATATGGAGCCAAACCTAAATGATTTAACTGTAGGATTACTAGGTAAGATTTTGTTCTAATTGCAAAGCCAGACTGTCTGAAAAAGGAATGACCTCAGCCTCTTCCCTGATGCTGAAAGAAGGTCTGGCATAAGCTCAAGTGTTGTATTGCCTTTGTGGTCTCATTGAGCTGAAATTAGATAAGAGAGATCTAGTGTAAGAATACGTTGGTTTTTGAAAGTTTTCCGATTAATTGAATAAAGCCTTTCTCTGGGGAGTAGTTGTTTTAAATGTTCAGGATCAGATGGTGTTTACCTGTTTTGGAATATGCAATGGTCAATTAGGACTTCATTTTATCTTCTCATATTAATTTAGTGCTATTCTGGTAGGGTTGAATTATACTTTCTTGTGTTGGTGTAGAGATTGATCTGTCCTATTATTCAGTTCATCGAAGAGGTGTACTTTTTGACAGCTTTTCAATACGATTCCCCGTTCTTTGTATCATCAGACATTAACAAACAGAGATGATGAAATACGCTACATTTTCTGATGTTACTGAAGAAATTGTGAAGGTGTCATTTGCCGGGATTGACCCGACAGAACAGCAATTTGAGGCCTACTTAACCGAATTTGAAGCGTTGCTTTCGTCGCGAAAAGGTTTCGTCGTCATCCTGGATGGTTCAAAAGCAAAGTACCTATCCAGTAAGTTAAGAATACGCCAGGGTAACTGGATTAAGGAGAATAAAGGCCTCATCAAAGTGGCTTGCCGGAAATGGTGTTACGTGATCAATTCTCCGCTAGTGAAGTTCATTGTGCAGGGAATTTTCTTAGTGCAAAAGCCTCCCGTTGAGTATGCGGTTTTTACAAATTATCCTGAGGCGGAAGCCGATGCAAAAAACCGACTTGAGGTGCAGCTTAGCGCTTAAACTGGATATTATTAAATAGAGTCTAATGTAGACAAGGTCTCGAAAGTTGCTTTTCTGAAGTTAGAGGCAGTGAATTTGTGTACTTGTCTCATGGCCTCCATGTAAAGAGGTGAATGATTTTTTATTTGGGTGTTATGATAGGGTAAAAGGCCCCGGCTACTAGGCCGGGGTTTTTCTTTATCTGCCAAGCAGGGTGGTTATTCCTTTAGCAATTATCTCTGCATGGTCAAAAGCAAGTGCAGGAAGCTGATCCACCATATGCCATGCTGCCGCCCGGGCATCATCTTGTCCACCTACTGCTTGGGTACTTTCAGTTTCGGTCAATACTATCCCGTAGGCGATGGTGATAGTACGGCCTCTTGGATCACGCTTCGGATCACCATAAGCGCCCAGCTGAGTCATAGGCCTCTCCACTTGCAAGCCCGTCTCTTCTACTAGCTCCCTTTTCGCTCCGGTGTGCAGATCTTCCTTCATATCCAAATATCCACCCGGTAAAGCCCATTGCCCCGCAAAGGGAGGGTTTCCCCTTTCGATTAGCAGAATCTCCCAAGTTTCTAATTCACCAGGCCTCAGGATAACCGCATCCACCGTTACCATGGGTCTTGGGTAAGGGTAGGTATAAGACTGACTCATCCTCCCTGTTGTACCCCTTGTAAGGTAAATGCTTTTGATAAGGTGTTGCTTGGACGCAATTGCCGGTCTTTTATCTGCACATCTATCCGAATGCTGTCTGCTCCAAATAGCAATAGGAAGCCGTCAGAATTCATGGAGTATTGCAGGTCCCCTTCTAAAGGAAAGGGATTGAGGGTTCCATCATCCTCAACCCGATCCTCATCAAATAACCGAGGAAACCGACCGTCAAAAGTCTCCCCACATGAGGGTGGACGGAATAATACCCAGTCAAATGGTTCCCATTCTGATTGCCCATTGGGTTTTACAAACCAATCAATAGTGATGTTGTAATGGTTTTCATTCTGGGTATATAATAAGGTGTCGAATATCGCAACTTGCTGATTGTCGATGATCTCATACCCTTTAAATTTCAGCTCCCAGTTCAAACAAGTATAGGGGAATTCAAAGGGATAATCTCCCGCTTCAGGATCTCCAAACCGGATCGTATCATCGGTTATGGGGCTAATTTGGTAATCTCTGAGGTTGAAAGGATAGAACGTTTCCTCAGGGCCTAAGCCCAGATCCCCATCACCATCCGTGAAGTGAAAGGCTATCGCTAAGGTGTCCCGTGCTGAGGCTGGCTCATTTACTTCGATGAATTTTACTTGTAGATCAGAGATGATCGGTTCATTTTCAAAAACCGGCGGAGTAGTACAACTACTGACAATAACGCCAAGCAGTGTGGTGGATAGGATAAGGTTACCAAGTAGCTTCATTTATTAATCCTTAATTTGGGCATCGAATTATACACTATTAACGGTTGGAAAAACCACATCGTTTGTCAGAAGTGTGGAAAACGGTACGAAAAGACACGTTTGATACACTAGCCATGGAGCTTTTTCAAAAGCAAGCTCGTGCTGTACCTGTTTACAAGCAATATTTATTCCATTTGGGGATCAATCCCCACCAAGTCCAGCATACCTCAGAGATACCTTTTCTACCCATTCGGTTTTTCAAAGAGCACCGCGTACAAGCCTATGATTTTCAGCCCGAAAAGGTGTTTGAGAGTAGCGGCACTACCGGGCAAGTTACCAGCAAGCATGCTATAGCCTCTTTGCCATCATATCACGAAGTGTGTCTGCGAGGATTTCAGCTCACCTTTGGTCCTATCCAGGAGATGGTTATTTTTTCCCTTTTACCTTCCTATTTGGAGAGAAACAACGCCTCCCTGGTTTCCATGATGGAATACCTGACCAGGCAGACCAACACCCAGCTGGGTGGTTTTTTTCTAGACGATATGCCTGCACTTATCCAAGGAGTTGAGCACGCTCTGGACCAGAATAAGCAAGTGGTTTTAGTAGGGGTTACCTTCGCCTTACTCGATTTGGTGGAACGCTTCCCCCAACACTGGCCCCAAGTATCGGTGATCGAAACCGGAGGCATGAAAGGGCGCAGGAAGGAGATTACTCGCAAAGAGCTCCATGCGACATTGAAGCAAGGGTTGGGAGTTGAGAAGGTGTATTCTGAATATGGGATGACGGAGCTGATGAGCCAGGCCTACACGGACGGAGGCATGTCTTTTTCACCACCGCCTTGGCTCCGTGTGCAGTTGCGGGATGTAAATGATCCTTTTTCACCGCCTTCTGCCCATCGGCCTGGTGGCATCAATGTAATTGACCTGGCCAACGAGCATTCATGCGCTTTCATTGAAACTATGGACATTGGCAGGGTAGGAGAGGGGGACTCTTTTGAGGTTTTAGGGCGGTTTGATTTTTCAGATATCCGGGGTTGCAATCTGATGACTTTGTGAAATAATCTATGCTACCCTCCGTTTTGTCTATGGAATCAGTAGTTTAATAGAGAATCGTTTGAGGTACGGAATCTTATCAGTAGATTTAAACGTTCATTACTCTGAACTGAATATCAACTTACACAGTTAAATAAGCCATGAAAAAATTTACGTTGATCGCAGCTTTCTTTGGGATGATCTTCCTAGCTTCTTGTACTCAGAAGTCATGCCCTACATATGCTCAGCAGGACGTAGAGCAAACTAACGTAGACGTAGCTGACTAAAATACATATCCATTGCTTTGATTCGCGGAAATTGATTAGCCCATCGGCTAACCAATTTCCGCGTATTTTTTTACGTGATCTTCATTTATCAGGCGGTCCGACATAATCACTAACCGCTCAATCACGTTCCTCAATTCCCGGACATTCCCCGTCCAGTCATAGGCCATAAGCCTTTCCAGCGCCGATTCGGTGATTTCCATCTTAGCCGTACCATACTCTTGCGCTATATCACCTAGGAATTTATCGGTGAGTAATACAATATCATCCTTTCGGTCTTTCAGTGGCGGCACATTCACGATGATCACACTCAATCGGTGATATAAATCCTCCCGGAATTCATTGTTTGCAATAGCCTTTTTGAGGTCTTTGTTGGTGGCAGCCACCACCCGCACATCCACCTTTATGTCCTTGTCACCACCCACGCGGGTTATTCGGTTTTCTTGCAGGGCACGCAGTACCTTGGCTTGGGCCGCCAGGCTCATGTCTCCAATCTCGTCCAGGAAAATCATCCCGCCTTGCGCCTGCTCAAATTTCCCGATCCGCTGCTTATGAGCTGAAGTAAATGCGCCCTTTTCATGACCAAACAACTCGCTTTCAATCAATTCACCAGGAATTGCTGCACAATTGACTTCAATAAAGGGGCTTTTGGCTCGGGTGCTTTGCTGATGAATTTGGTGCGCTACCAGCTCCTTACCCGATCCATTTGGGCCTGTGATTAACACACGGGCTTCTGTGGGGGCTACCTTGGCGATAGTCTCGTTTACCCTGCCTATGGCATCCGACTCACCTATGATTTCGTATTTTTTCGATACCCGCTTACGCAGCACCTTGGTTTCAGTGACCAGATTGGATTTGTCCAGGGCGTTGCGTACAGAGAGTAGCAAGCGGTTCAATTCAGGTGGCTTCTCTATAAAGTCAAAAGCTCCTTTCTTGGTAGCATCCACGGCCGTTTCAATGTTTCCGTGGGCAGAGATCATGATGAACTGTGTGTCCTTGCCTAACGCCATGGCCTTTTCCAGAACTTCCATCCCGTCCATCTTTGGCATTTTGATGTCACATAGGACAGCATCATATTCCCCCTTTTGAATTTTCTCAAGTCCCTCAGCGCCATCCTTGGCCTGGTCTACTTCATAACTTTCATATTCCAAGATCTCCTTGAGGGTAGATCGTATGCTCTGTTCGTCGTCTACGATTAAAATCTTTGCCATAATCTCTGGTTTGGGGTGAATATAAACAAGGCCCGTGCCAGTAGCACGAGCCTTTGATATTTTTTGCAAGCCTATAAGCCGGGTTCTGTCATTCCAGGACGGCAAGCCGTCCCAAGAACCCCAATCATTTATCTGGGCCTAAGGTCGCCCTTAGGCTCTATCGACCTACCCACCAAGTCCAGCATACCTCAGAGATACCTTTTCTACCCA